>JBFGRR010000028.1:0-10922 GCA_041567215.1 Acidimicrobiia bacterium
ATCTCGCGACTCGTCCGGTGTGGCCCACATGTCTGCGTTGGCTTCGGAGTCGTCGCTCCACCATGACAGCGTCTCGCCGTGCGGCCTATCGAAGCAATCCCCGAAGTAGCCGAGTTCGACGGACGCGAGGTGCTTGACGAGGCCGAGCAGGTTCGTTCCCGTGGGGACCAGCGGCCGGCGCACGTCGTACTCGGAGAGACCGTCCAGCTTCCAGAGCACCGCCTCGCGCCCGGCCTTCAGGTAGCGGTGGAGATCCTGTTTGGCATCAGACATCAACGAATTCTCCCTGCGGATGGGGTCAGCGGCAAACGGTTGGAACACTCGGGGCTGGCGCAACTCACAGCGCCGGCGTTTCGCTGCACATCCCGTGGTGGATAACCTTGCAGTCTCGGGCCTCTAGCTCAATCGGCAGAGCAGCGGACTTTTAATCCGTTGGTTGTGGGTTCGATTCCCACGGGGCCCACAGAGATCGGCAGGGCACGGCACCATCCTCCAACTGGTGTGGTTCACGCGTGGTCCAAAGCCGCATCCTCCGACGCGTTTCTCGACTGTGGCGTTCCGCCGACCGTTCTTCTGTGGGAGGCAGGCGAGGAACGACCTCGGTGAAGGGGGTTCCGTGCACCCATCTCCTTCGATAGCTTGGAAGGGCCGCACCGACGATGCCGCCCCGCAGCGCCACGCAGCGCGGGGGCGGCCGGATCGAAAGGAGGTGGGCGTGGATACGCTTACCGCCGTCCTCAAGGTGACGCACATCACCACCGCGATCCTGATGGCATGGCCGTTCTACGCGCTGGTGGTGGTCAACCAGCGAGTTCGGTTGGGTCCACCGCTGGGAGATCGGGCCGATACCTACATGGAAAACATCATCAAGAACAGGACGATCCCATGTTTCGTCTTTCAGCTCACTGCGCTGCTGACGGGCGTCTGGCTGGTTCTGGACATGGGGGCGGGATGGAGTCCCTTGGTCGAGAATCCCAGGCTGGCTCTCAAGTTGGTGGGACTTGTGGGGATTGGCGGCCTGCTGGGATACGTTCACACCAATCTCCAACCCCGGATCGACGGGCTGTTCGCAAGAGGCGCTGACGGGGGGTTCGCTTCGGAATTGGCGGCCGAGATCTCGACGCTGAGAGGTCAGCGGAAGAGGATGGCTTCGGTGTGCCTGTTCGTCGTCCTCACCGAAGCCATGCTGGGTGTCCAGGTCTGGATGCCGTTCTCATGGTGGCTCAACCTCGTGTTCATAGCTGCTATCGCAGCGCTAACGGTGAGGGCGTACCGAACCGAGACTCCGTACGGCTGGGCATGAGAATCTGAGCGTTCCCGATCCGTTCCTTGGAAGCTGTTTCGGCTGCGAGGGCCGGCTGGCATGCCCGCCCCATCGCACGGCACTGGGCGGCCGTCAGCCCTCTTCGCACACGCGCAAAGGTGGCCAACCCCACCGCTGCAATCGTGGCGACACCCTTTCACGCCGTGCCTCGACCTGGCATTGATGAGAGGGCCGGCGGTCCGATGGCGGGCTCAGAGGCAACGTAGGACCGTCCGGCATTGGCACGATCCGATCAGCCTCGGTGGCGAGAGAGGTGCGTATGGCACAGGCGAGACTGCCCCGACTGGTGGTCCACATCGAGCGCTTCCTGATCGGCACCGGAATGACGGCCTTCGGTTGGCTCCTCGAACGGGCGGTTCTCAAGTCCCTTGCAGGCGGGGGGAGGCCGCCAGATGGGTAGCGACACGCGAACGGGGCAGCGGCAATCCGAAATCCGCAAGGTGATGGCGGCGACGGACCGCTCCGACGTAGGCGATCGAGCAGCCCGCTGGGCTGCGTCACTGGCCGGCATGTACGAGGCTGAGCTCCTTCTGGTCCAGGTCGTCTCCCCCGAATCTGCACCGGGAACGGAGCGGGGCGCGGCGGGGGTGATGAGGGCCCGCATCGCCGAACGGGACCTGGCCGACTACGCCCGGGAGCTGGCGGGAGCGAAGGGCAACGCTCGTGTGGTACTCGACGAGGATCCTGCGACGGCCATCCTCAGGGTGGCCGACGAGGCCCAAGTCGACACGGTGGTCGTCGGGAACGCCGGAATGCAAGGCCGCAAGAAGTTCCTTCTCGGCAATGTTCCCAACCGGGTCTCCCACAACGCCCGCTGCAACGTCGTCATTGCGAATACCGCCTTGGATGTGGGTTCCCCGGCGCCGGCTCTTCAGCCCGGTGAAGGCGATGTGCCCACAGCGCCCCAACCACATCTGATGGGCAGGGCCACCCAGATCGCCGCTGTCATGGCCCGCCACGGTGTGGGAGAGCTGTTCTCAAAACACGATGGCCCGGATACCCAGCGGGTTCAGGCTCGGCGGCTTCGTTCGGCTCTCGAGGAGCTAGGCCCGACCTTCGCCAAGCTGGGCCAGGTGCTGTCCACCCGGCCAGACCTTCTGCCAGCAGAGTTCATCGAAGAACTCTCTCGCCTGCAAGACCACGTCGCACCATTGACCGAGGCCGAAGTGGTGGCGGTCATGGAAGAGGAACTCGGAGTTCCTTGGGAGGACGTGTTCGACTGGATCGATCCCGAACCACTGGCTGCCGGCACCATCGCCCAGGTGCACCGGGCCACACTCGAAGACGGGGGCCGGGTGGTGATAAAGGTGCAGCGGCCTACTGCTCGGGCCGAGATCACTCAAGACCTCGCACTCCTGGAGCTGTTCGCTGAGAAGACCAAGAGCAGGCGCCTGTTTCGTGAAGTCATCGACATGACCGCCATCTTCGAGCACCTCTCCCATTCACTCGAGAGGGAGCTGGACTTCAAGCGGGAGGCCGCCAACATCACCCGAATGCGGGGGATTCTCGATCCGTACCCGCGGCTCGACGTGCCGGAGGTCTTCGACCGGTTGACGACCACTCGCGTGCTGGTGATGCAGGAGGTAGAGGGGACTTCAGTTCGAGAAGCTGCTTTCGGCCAACCTCGCGAAGAGGCAGCGCGCCAGCTCCTCGAGTCCTACTACCAGCAGATCCTGACCGACGGCTTCTTCCACGCCGACCCCCATCCCGGGAACCTGATGTGGTGGAACGACCGCATCTACTTCCTCGACTTCGGCATGGTCGGAGAAATCGGCCCGGACCTGCGCCAGAACCTGATGCTGTTGTTGCTTGCGTTCTGGCAAGAGGACGTCGCCTTTCTGATGGATGTGACTCTGATGCTGTCGGGGAGCGCTGATCGCTCGGACCTCGATGTGGAGGGCTTCCGGGATGAACTCGGTGGCCTGATGGTGAGATATCGAAACGTCTCGCTGCGGGAGATACAGCTGGGTCCGATCCTTCAGGAGATGACCGAGATCGCCATTCGCCATCGAGTCCCGCTTCCTGCCTCATTGACGCTCACGTCGAAGGCTATGGCGCAGATGCAACAGACCGTCTCGGAGTTGGATCCCGAACTCGATCCGTTCGAGGTGGCCGGGAGTTTCCTGATGCGAAGCATGGCCAGTCGCATGCGGGAGAGGCTCGACCCCAAGTGGATCTTCTATGAGGCCCAGAAGCTCGGCATACGGGTCACCCGGCTGGTCGAGGCTTTCGAGCGGCTCACCGGTGCAAGGCCCGGGCCCAAGGCTCAGGTCAACTTCTCGGCCGAGCGGTTGGAAGGCATCGTGCGCCGGGCCGGGCGGAGGCTCGCCCTGGGACTCACGGCGAGCACCGCCCTGATCGGAGCCGTCCTTCTGGCAAACACGGGTCGCGTCGCCGACTTCTTCCCTGTGGCTCTGGGAGTGCTTGGCGCAGGAATGGCTCTCAGGCTTCTCTTCGATCTGTTCCGGGCTCATGACTAGGTCAAGCGAGGAGCCAAAGCCCTCGCAGCCTCGAGAGATGAAGTCCCACAGCGTCGGTCACCGCAGAGCCGGCGAGGCGAGGTGTTGCTGGCCCCACTTCGAATTGGTTGGTGTCACGGTGGCAGGGATCGCGGTTTCCCGGCAGAGTTGGAATTGCAGATCGGAGTTCCCGTGATCTCAGTCTTCCTGGCAGATGACAATGTGATCGTTCGGGAGGGGGTCAAGGCCCTTCTCGACCTGGAAGACGACTTCGACATAGTCGGAGTCGCGGCCGACTACGGCGATCTGGTGAGTGGAGCCGAAGCCGCACAGCCCCAAGTCGTCGTGACCGACATCCGCATGCCGCCCACCTTTCAACGAGAGGGCATCGACGCCGCCATCGAGATCCGCAAACGCCATCCCGGAACGGGCGTGGTGATCCTCTCGCAATACGACGATCCCGAGTATGCGGTCAGTTTGCTCGCGCAGGGCGCCGCCGGATACGCATACCTGCTCAAAGACCGTGTCGGTGAGGGCGACCAGCTTGCCCGAGCGGTTCGTGAGGTGGCCACCGGTGGCTCCATGCTCGACCCGAGAATCGTCGAAGCTTTGATAAGTCCGGTGAGTGCGGACTCCTCGCTCACGCCTGACGAGGAGGACCTGCTGCAGCAGGTGGCCGAAGGCCGACCGATCAAGGCAATCGCCTTGTCACGCAAGACCACCCCCGAGCACATAGACACCGCGATCGAGCAGCTTTTTCTGAAAGTCGCCGGAGATCTCTCGGCTGGAAAGACCGGCAGCCTGGCGAGACTCAAGAAGCTCCATCAGGCCATCGTCGACCGGGAGGAGATGGGGGAGACCCTGGGAAGGCTCCTCCCCGGCGGTATCGCCGAGAAGCTCCGACGCGATGGCCAGCAGCTGGGTGTGTCCGAGAAACTCGATGTGACGGTTTTGATGGGAGACATACGCGGATACACGACCATCGCCGAGCGCACGGATCCCACCGTCCTGGCCAGTCAGCTCAATGAGCACCGCGCGGTCATGAATCACGCCATCCTCGATGGCGGCGGCACGATCATGCAGTTCGTAGGGGACGCCGTGATCGCCGTGTTCGGGGCGCCTTTTCCGCAGGAAGACCACGCCCAGCGTGCCATAGAGACGGCGCGGGCGATGCACACGGCCCAGGATGAGCTCAACGCTGCCTGGGCGGCCGAGGGTCGTGAGCCATTCGGTATCGGGATCGGGCTGTCGTCAGGAGATGTCGCCGCGGTTCTCCTGGGTTCGGAGCAGCGCCTCGAATACACCGTGATCGGTGACACGGTCAACCTCACGCAGCGGGTGCAGCAGTGGGCCGAACCCGGCGAGACGGTGATGACGCAGGCAACGTGGAAGGCTTGCGCCAAACCAATAGAGGTCGACGAGTTGGAGCCGGCTCTCGTCAAGGGGCGGGAGGCTCCAGTGACGGCCTATCGCTTCCCCCGGAGAGGGTCATGACGATCAGCGACCGGACGCTGGTGAGGATCGTCCGGGCTGCTGTCGCGGCAGGAGCGATGCTCGCGGTTGGCGGAGTGGCGGTGGTCGTCAGCACGGGGCGCGCCCACGCCTGGTGGCCGTTCGGCGCATTCATGGCCCTGCTTTCGGTCTTCTTCGGGGGTTTCGTGTGGCTGGTGATCACCAAACATCCCCGCAATCCCGTGGTGTGGACCATGGCTACGTCTGCCTTGTTCAGCGCCCTCTACGCGGCAGGATGGACCGCGGCGTTGCTGATCGTCGACGATCCAGGTCTGATGATGGGGGCCGAAGGCGTCCCCGCCGATCTCCCCGCGGCCGCCGCCTGGATTCTGGTGGTCGCCGAGCCGATGTGGATTCCAGCGATCGCGCCCGCGATGACCTTTGGTCTTCTTCTCTTCCCCGACGGGAAGTTGCCCTCGCCCCGGTGGCGTTGGGTCGGTTACGCGGCCGGACTCGGCATCGCTCTCTCGGGCGTGGGGGCGGTGTGGGGTCAGCGCCCCTGGAACACCGAAATCGCCACCGACGATCCGATTCTCAACGTCGGACAGCTCACCTTCCTGCTGGCGGCCATCGCATCGCTCGCCGCCCTCATTGCCAGTTTTCGGCACAGCAGCGGCTCAAACCGGCAGCAATTGAAGTGGATCGTGTGGGGTGCATCGATCTTCGTCGTGGCCATCATCGTCTCATCGCTCTTCGGCGGTGGGCCGCAAGCCGACCTGGTCTACGCGCCGCTGCTGGCTGCGGAAGCCATATTCCTCACTTCTTACGGGATCGCCGTCGGCAAGTACCGGCTGTACGACATCGACATCGTCATCTCCAAGACCGTGGCCTATGTGTCTCTAGCAATCGTGATTGCGGCCATCTATGTGGCAGCGGTGTTTGCGCTTGTCGCCCTCTTCGGTGATCCGAATCAACCGGTGGGGGACCTCGGCGCCGAGTTCTGGTTCGGGGCAACGGCGCTGGTGGCGATCGTCTTCGAGCCGCTCCGGATGAGATTGCAGCGGCTGGCCAACCGCGTGGCGTACGGCAAACGCGCGGCACCGCACGAAGTGCTGTCGCAGTTGGCGTCGAAACTCTCCGATGCCTTCACGGGTGAAGGCCTCGAGGGTCTCGCACAGCTCCTCCGGGAGGGAACCGGTGCGGACAGTGCGTTCGTGTGGCTTCGCGTCGGTGAGCGGTTGCGTCTTCAAGCCGCCTCACCCAGTGACGCTCAGCCAAGCAACCCGGATGTGGTCGGCGAGCAAGACCTACCTGTGTCCGAGTTGGAGATGTCGGTGGCGGTCCGCCACGAGGGCGAGGTGCTGGGGGCCCTCGGAATCGCCAAACCGCGGTCGCATCCGGTCACGCCTGCCGACCGAGACCTTCTGGCCGACGTTGGCGCCGGTGCCGGTCTGCTGCTCCGCAACCTGCGTCTCAACGCGGAACTCGCAGCCCGGGCCAGACAGCTTCAGGCATCGAGGCGCCGGCTGATCACCGCCCAGGATTCTGCCCGCCATCGACTGGAACGCGACCTCCACGACGGAGCCCAGCAGCAGGTGGTGGCGCTCAAGGTACGGCTCGGCCTCGCAAAGAGCATCGCGGAGCGGGAAGGCGTCCATGAAGTGGCCATGAGAGTGGGGGATCTGGCCGATGCCACCCAACAGGCCGTGGACGAGATGCGGGCAGTGGCTCGCGGCATCTACCCGCCTCTGCTCGACGTAGAGGGCCTCGGCCCGGCGCTCGCGACCGCACATCGGTCTGTCGAGTTGCCACTAGAACTCGACCTGGGAGAGCTCCCGCGCTACGCGAAGGAGATCGAAGAAACCATCTACTTCTGCGTTCTGGCTGCGGTCAACCGGGCGAGGATGGCAGGTGCGACGCAAGCCCGGGTAGGGATACGCGGGGACGACGCTTCGCTCGTCGTCACGACGGCGTACGACTCGGCGGACCGCGGCGATATGGCCGCCCTCACCGATCGCGTCGAGGCCTTTGGAGGAGCCATAACCACCGTGAACCGGGCCGAAGGGACGACCTTGACCATGGCCTTCCCTGTCGGTCCGGAACTGATGGTGCACGCATGAGCGATCAGCCAAGATTCGTCCCCGAACTCAGCCCGAAGGTCACCGACCGGACCATCATCCGACTGCTGCGAGCGGCGGCAGTCGTCGGCGGCGGGATGGCCGTGACCGGATCGGTGCTGGTCCTCGCGGCCAGCGATGTCGCAAGCTGGGCGTCGGCGACCGCGTTCGAGACTCTGATGGCTGTGTCTGCAGCCGTCTTCGTCTGGCTGGTGATTGCCCGGCAGCCGCACAATCGTGTCGTCTGGGTCATGGCCTTCCCGGCCGTCTTTGGCGGCGTCTCGGTGATCCTCACCAGCGTGGCGCTGCTGATCGTCGGCGATCCGAATCTGGTCATCGGTCCAGATGTCATCCCAGCCGATCTCCCCCGGACGGCCGCCTGGGCTCTCGTTTTTGTCGACCCGGCTGCCGTCGTCGAGATCTTTGCGTGGCTCACATTTGGACTGCTTCTGTTCCCGGACGGGAAACTGCCTTCGCCCCGCTGGGGGTGGGTCGCCTGGCTTGCTGGGACCAGCGTGATCGGTGTGGCGGTGGCCTCGGCCTGGACCCATCACCCGGGGAGCGCAGTGACCAGTGTCGAAAACGAGGGTCTGGTCTTCATCGTCTTGTTCCTGGCCGCCACCTTGGCCATAGTCCTTTCCCTCGTTGCCCTGATCGTTCGCTTCCGGCGCAGTACCGGGGCGACGCGCGACCAGTTCAAGTGGGTCGTCTGGGGAGCCTCGATCTTCGTTCCCACGGTCGCCATTGTCGGGATTCTCTCGGATGGAGAGAGTCTGAACTCGCTGCTGGCTGTGGCGGCCGCTGCATTGGTTCTGTTCATCGCTTCCTACGGCATTGCCGTCGGCAGGTACCAACTCTTCGACATCGACGTGGTGATCAACAGGACCGTCATGGTGGCCTTCCTGGGTGTGGCGATCAGCGCTCTCTATATCGGAGTGGTGGTTGGGGTGGGGGCTCTGTTGGGCTCGGGAGGCGCCGCCCAATACGAGGTACAGGTAGCGGCCACGGTCGTCGTGGCGGTTGCCTTCGGCCCGGTTCGCCGACGCGCCCAGCAGTGGGCCAATCGTGCCGTCTACGGCGAGCGGGCAACTCCATATGAGGTGCTGGCCCGTTTCTCCCACAGGGCTGCAGAGGCATCCGGCGACGAGCTGTTGGGCCGTATACCCAGGCTCATCGTGGATGGCACCGGTGCCATCGAGGCCGCCCTCTGGGTCAAGTCCGGTGACGGTTTTCGGCCCGCCGCCGTCTGGCCCGAAAACGCGGATCGATCGGAGATCCCGTCAGCCGACTTGTTCGAAGATCCTCAGGGTGACTATTCGCTGCCGGTGTTCCACGACGGAGAGCTTCTAGGGGGCATCTCGTTGGTCAAGGCGCGCGGCGAGCAACTCCCACCCGCGGCAGAGCAGCTCGTGGCCAACGTGGCGTCCGGTATGGGTCTGGTGTTGAGAAACGCCGCTCTCACAACCCAGCTCCAGCAGCAGGTGACCGACCTGGAAGCCTCTAGGGAACGGGTCCTGGCGGCTGCCGATGAGGCTCGCCGAGCCCTGGAGCGTGACCTCGACAGCGGACCACAGCAACAACTCGTGGCACTGAAGGTCATGCTGGGCCCGACCCGCAAGCAGGCCGTCCAGGCCGGGGCCGCCAAGACGGCCGACCTGCTCGCCCAACTCGAGGCCGATACCGGCGAGGCGATCCGGGCTGTCAGAGAGTTCTCCGGCGGGGTTTACCCACCGCTCCTGGAGGCCGAGGGTCTAGCGGTTGCCATCACCCAGCAGACTCGGAATTCGACGGTACCGATCGGCATCGAGGCCGAAGGCCTCGCCCGTTATCCCCGCGAAGTGGAGGCAGCCGTGTACTTCACCATCCTCGAGGCGTTGCAAAACATCGCCAAGTACGCGGGCGCATCGAGGGTCTCCGTCGTCCTGAAGCAGGAGGACGACGAGGTCAGCTTCGAGGTCATCGACGACGGGGTCGGGTTCGATCCATCTGCGGTCAGAGCAGGATCCGGACTGGCCAACATGTCCGACCGGCTCGACGCCGCCGGCGGAACCTGGTCCCTGGATTCTTCCCCCGGATCTGGCACTGCCGTGCGCGGCACCATTCCGATCAGGAGTCGAGTGCCCGCCTAGGTGATGGCCTGGCGCCACAGGCCTTCGAGGGCGTCCATGCTGAACTCGGACTTCGGAATGAACGCATACGCCCCCGCTGCCAAAGCCGTCTGTCGGTAGTCCCCCGATTCATGCGTGGACATGACCGCAACCGGGGGTGGGTCGACGAGACCCCTGATTCTCCGGGTGGCCTCCAACCCATCGATGCCTGGCATCTGAACGTCCATGAGGATCAGGTCCGGCTTCAGTTCTCGCGCCATCTCGACGGCTTCCTCGCCGTTCTCGGCCTCGCCGGCCACCACGAATCCGTCGGTCATCTCGACGACCATCCGGGACGCCTCCCGGAACGGAAGCTGGTCGTCGACGATCAGGACGCGGACGTCAGCCATCTGAGCCACATCTTGCATATTGCCATTCGGGGCTCCGAGATAGAAGGCGACCCGCAGGTGCCGGGGGGTGTGGCCAACACCACCTCTCTAATGCGCTTCGCCCATGTAGAGAAGGACCGCCCGAACCCGACGAGAGGTGCTTTCCTCGAACGACAGGTCCAACTTGGTGAAGATGGCGTTGATGTGCTTTTCGACGGCGCGGCGCGAGATGAACAGCGCCTCAGCTATGCCGGTGTTGTTGAGCCCGGTGGCCATCTCCGCAATGACCTCCAGCTCCCTCGCGCTGAGTCGTTGCAGCAGCGACTCCTTCTCACGCACCTGGGCTTCCACCAGCACGTCGACGACCTGAGGGTCGACCACCGAACCACCTCTCATGACCTCGGTCATGGCTGAGGCGAGGACGTCGGCGTCGCCGACATGATCCTTGAGGAGGTAGGCGCGGGCAGATGATCCTTCGCGAAACAACCTCAGTGCGTAGTCCGGCTCGAGGTAGTGGCTGAGTACCACCACGCCGATCTCTGGGTAATGCTCCCTGATGTGGTTGGCGGCTCGGATCCCCTCGTCGGTGAGGGTGGGCGGCATCCGGATGTCGGTGATCACGACATCCGGACGATGCTCTGCAACGGTGTCGATCAGGTGGTCGTAGTCTTCTGCGATGGCCAGCAACTCCACGCCATCGAGACTTCCGAGGATCGACACGAGGGCTTCCCGCATCAGGTAACTGTCCTCGGCGAGAACGACGGTGGTGGCCATGCGCTGAAGTTATCAGTCTGCCGGCTCGGGGGTCGATGAGCCCTCGACCCTGGCTCGGCCTCCGCCGGCGTTCGGACAATGTTGTCGATGTGGGTTCGTTCCCACGGGGCCCACCAGATAAGACCGACGGTCAATAGGCTCGTGCCGGTGAAGCTCTACAAGACCCTCTGGGGAGCAGTCGGGGCAGGGAGCCCGTTCGCCGACTTCAGAACGGCGATACCCCGGATCGCCGAATCGGGCTGGGATGGCGTCTCATTCGCCCTGATCGCCCTCGAGTTCGACCCCGGGATCGGCTCCCTGGATGAGCTGCGGGACCTGTG
>JBFGRR010000029.1:0-10732 GCA_041567215.1 Acidimicrobiia bacterium
CGGCGACAATGGGGACGATCCATCGGAAGACCTTGTCGATAAAGGCTCCGTTCTTCGCTTCTTGCATTCGCTCACGCTGTTACTCGCCGATGGATCGACAGCTTATCGTGGTAGAAGAACGACCCACGTACGATGAGACAGCCCTTTTCCAGCTCCTTCTTGGCCCAGGCGAAAAGCTCATCCTCCTGCCCGACGTGGGCCAGTGACATACGTTCCGGGCCCTCCCACTCGACGGCCTCCTGCTTCGAGAAGTCGAACCGCTTATCGGTGTCGTCGATGAGGAAACGCTTTCGCCGGCCGTAGACCTCGAGAATGTTGGGCACGGCGACCGCCCAGGTGAAGCCGTTCAGATACGGCGCCGGCTCGACGCCCTCGCCGCGTCCTGTGCCGCGCTGCCGGGGCATGTGGCCCGGGTTGTTGCTCAGGGGGCCGACGGCGAAGATGGTCTTGTGCGACTTCCACGCCGTCAGCGCCAGCGCCTCGAGATCCTTCCGGCTCGAGGGGTAGGCGTCCTGGTTGCCGAAGACGATGACGTCGGCGCCCATCTGCATGGCGAAAAGCGCGCCGCCGTTCCACGAACGCGTCAGCCCGGCGTTCTCATCGAACTGGACCATGCTGCAGTGGCCCGCCTCGGCCTCGGCGGCGAAGAACGCTCGCGTTTCCTCGTACGGCGAAGCGTCGTCGGTGACGACGATCTCCGTCTGGCCAGACTTCGCCTTGGTCTCCTCGTAACACTTCCGGGCAATGGCGAAATCGTCCTCCGACTCGCAGTAGGTCGGGAAGATGAGCGCGACTGCGATCTCTGCTTCAAACGACTGCATGTTCTTTCGCTTGCTTGAAGTTGTCCATCGTCAGCGTCCCTCCGTTGGCCTGGATGACGATCTTCATCCAGTCCTGGAAGCCGTAGGCGACGTCGAGCAGATCGACCATCTTCCAGTGATGGCAGCGGTAGTCCCAATGGCACCAGACCTCAAAGCCGCACTTCCTCGCCCGCTCGCAGAATGCCAGGTCGAGCCCCCGGGCCACCGTGCCGTCATCCTGGCGCCACTTCCGATGCCATCCCTCCTTTCGCATCAGTGGCGCATCGAAGACACGGCGATGAATGACCATAGCGCCAGCGCCGCAGGCGTCGATTTTCTGCAGCCCGCCGCCGGTCGGTGGGGCGTAGTTGTAGTACAGGCCATCCTCCTTGTCCCAGCGGTAGACGTTCCACTCGAATGGGCAACTGTCCTTCTGGTCCGCGTCGCGGTAGCGCCAGATGGGCGTGGGGAGGGCGATGATGTCCTTGTCGTACTCGACGAGATCGAAGGGGTTTCGGGAGGGCGGATTGTCGTCGTCGATCTGGATCAGGTAATCGTACTCACCCTCCCAGAACTCCTTGGCGACACCCTGGTAGTTGTTGGAGTTGCACTTCTCGCTCGGGGCGATGATCTTGAGCGTGTTCTCATCAGCCTGGCGAATCCAGTCGTAGCACCACTGGATGCCGCTGATGAACAGCTGCTTTTGCAGGAACCCGAGCGTTGGGACCGCCAGTAGAACCCTCATTCGCCCTCGTCTCCTATTGCAGATGGCCCGGAGACCGAGACCGAAGCCCCCGGGCCATCGATACGAGGGGATTCGGGATCAACTGGTGATGCCCGTGATCACCAACGATTTCGACAGCGCACGTGTGAACATTGCCTGGTTGACGTAGGCACGCAGCTCGTAAGCCGCGGCGTTATCTACGTGCCTGAAGAACTCGTCGCCACGATCGGGCAACCGGAACGTGATGTCGGTGGCGCCCACACGACGCCAGTACCGTGGCGCGATGAGGTACGCCCTCCCGAGCTTGACGTAGATCGATGCCTTGATGGTGATCGTGCCGTTCTGAGAGAAGAACGTGATGCCATCGGCTCCCACGTCGTAGTCTCTCGGCGCGTTGTGTCGCCGCAGTGCCGCCTCATCGTTGAGCAGATCCACCCAGACCTCCGGATGGATGTACATCGTCATGTCTTCGTCGAGGCCCTTGCCGACCGCGAGCGCGATGGCGTTGTTGACCTTCGAGAAAGACAGCGTGGTGCCCGAGCCGAGCTGCGCTGCGGTACGCGAGTTGCCCTGCCAGAGCGACCAGGTGGCGACACTGATATTGTGGACCACGCCGGTTGTCGCCGTGACCAGAGCGTCGAGCCCCTGGTAGACGTTGTGGGCGTTGGCGGTTCGCTGGCCCTCGAAGAAGACATGGTCGTCGACCGTGGCGGGAGCTGCCGCTGTCGAAATGCCGATGACACGGGTCAGGACGTTGACCGAGGTCACGGTCGCCGTGGCGCCTCTCTTGGTGGCGGTCGCGCCGGTCGTGCTGAAGATCTCGACCCGCGCGTTCTCCATGCCCGCCCAGATGCCAGGCGCGAAACTCGCCGTCTGAAGGGTCATCTGACCAGAGCCGGCCGCCGCGGTGCGGATCTGGCCGAGGCCGCGCTGGCCGTAGCCGTAGTCGATCTCGCAGCGCTTCCGGAACGAGTCGTTCATGTTCTCGACAACGACGTCGAGTGCCATGCGGAACGCTCGGGGCCCGCCGCTCGATGCACGCGCCGCGACCTCGTAGGAGATCCTCGAACGCATGATGCACTGAGTGCCGATGACCCGGGCATCACGCAGGTTGTGCGCGATGGCCTCGTTGAGAGTCAGGGTCGTGGCGTTGGCGGGAAGGTAGGTAAAACCGTGCTCGTGACTGAGCGAGATGGGCGTGTGGAACTCGTTACCGGGCATCCTGTTTCGAGGCACGAAACTGATGTCCCGGCCGAACTTCATCCCCTTCGGCTTGGCGTCCTCTATCGCATCAGCGTAGATTTCCTTGAACAAGCCGTTCAGGGTGTCTGTTACGTGTTCTCCTGGCATGACGCACTCCTACCGGGATCATACGGGACCTCCCTCGAAGGGGTCCTCGAAGATCTCGTGAAAGGCTTTTGCTTTATGAGCCTTCCGCCTGGTAGGGCGCGTCTTGGTGGCGCCCGCCTCTCGATGCTTCTTGCTCTTGAGCTCCTGGAGATCCTTCTGCCGGATCTCCTTGAGCAGTTTCTCGTTCGCCTTGATCTCCTCATAGGTGAGGCCGTCCAGGGCCCGCCTACGGCGATC
Source organism: Acidimicrobiia bacterium (assembly GCA_041567215.1). Taxonomy (GTDB): domain Bacteria; phylum Actinomycetota; class Acidimicrobiia; order Spongiisociales; family ZC4RG35; genus JBFGRR01. Next base: position 3,112 of record JBFGRR010000029.1, read on the forward strand.
AAGAATCCTCTGCTTGACTATCTCGACGGCCTGGGTCGGCGTCAAGTCTTTTTTGGCCTCGTCGGCGGCGACCAGCACGCGCGCGACCTCCTCGATCGTGTCCTCGTCGATGGGCAGGCCGGCGGACTCGAGCGCCTCGGTCGTCTCCTTTTGCATCTCCTGCTCGAGCGCCTGCTCCTCTTTCGTCTGCTCGATCTCAGCCAATCGCTGCCGCGCGGTCTCTGACTCGTGCCGCAGCCGCTTGGCCTCCTCCTCACGATACCGCGCGCGCCGGGCGTCGGGATTCTCCTTCTGGTGGAGCATCTCGGCGAACATGTTCTCGGTGTACTGGTAGAGCGCGTTGAAGAGTTGCTCCTCGTCGTAGAGCGGCTTCCCGTTATCATCGGTTGCCGCCATGAGCAGTTGCCGCGCGGTGCCGATGGGGTCCTCGACCATGCGATCGCGGAAGTAGGTGACCTGCTCGGCCAGCTCGTCGGCGTCCTTCGACTTGGCGATGGCCGCCTCGGCCTCTTTTCTCAGCGCCGCCGCCTCCTCGAAGCGCTTATCGGCGGCAAAGCCCTTCTGCGCCAGCCGGATGACCTCCTCGCGGCTCTTCTCGACCTCCTCGCCGTCGATTTTGAGCTTGAATTGGCCGGTTTCGGCCTCTTCTTCCTCTTTTTCTTCAGTTTCTTCGCCTTCTTCTTCAGTTTCGTCGCTTTCTGACTCTTCCGGAGCCTCTTCGGCTTCGGTTTCCTCCTCCTCGGCCTCCTCCGACTGCTCTTCGGCCTCCTCGGGCTCCGCGACCGTCACTTCCTCGCCTGGCAGGTCTTGATCGAAGATATTCGGCATGGTTTAGCCCCTCTTGAAGATCCCCTTGGCCCTCTTGGGCCGCCTTTTGCGTTCTCCGGAGGTCCAGATGGCGTTTCCGCCCTGAAGCGGCAGTTCCTCGTCGTCCTGACGCAGATTTCGGCCGTTGGGCAGGTTCTCCTTGAAGCGATCGTAGAGCGCGTGCGCGCTGCACTCGCCGCCGTGGAGTTTCAGCCGCTCGGCTGTGGTCCGGAAGTCGTGGCCGTACTTGTCGACCATGGTGGTGACCGCCATCTGGTGCTCGGAGAGGCCCTTGTTCCTGCCGAGCAGCCGCTTTCGGTGGTTCACCGCCCGATTTCGTCGCGTGAGGATGATCATCAGTAGTTCGCCGCCTGTGGTACGGCGGGCTCCCTGGCTGGCTGTGGCTCCGAATCCTGGCCCATCGGCGGCGTCTCCGGCATGTTGCCGTTGGGGCCGCCCGCCATCGGCTGCTGCATCCCGATGGCGCCGGTCGTGAAGCCCAGCATGTGCTGAAGCATCTGCACGCCGGGCTGCATGAGCGCCATCAGGTGCTCCATGATGTGCGCCTGGACCATTTGTGCCGCCTCGCTGTTGAATCGCACGTCGGTCGAGTTGAGGACCGCCTGATGCTCGCGAATGTGGAGCACGTGGTAGTCGGTCTCGTACATGACGACCGGCTGGCCCTCCATCATCTTCTCGTTCTCGTCGCGAACGACCTGGATCTGGGAGCGTTCCGCCTCGATGAGGCTCTCGATCTGGCCGGTCTCGAGGACCGAAATGAGGTGCTCGGGCATACGGACCATGCCGCTTTTGATGTAGAGGTTGGCGAGCTCGAGCCGCCCGCTGGTCGTCTTTGCGAGCGGGTTCCCGGTGCGCACGATGACCCGATCGACGTTATCGAGCGAGCCACGCTGGAATATGTACTGGCTCGTGTGCTCGTGGATTCCGGTGACGGAGACCACCCGCGGGTGCCCCTCGGGGCTGAACTCGTTCAGGGTGTGGAGAATGTCCGTGCCGACGTCGGCCCACAGTTGCTTGTAGGAGCGGATCAAGGGCGCGGCGTAGCGGACCATCTTGGCGTCGATCAGGGCCAGCGCGGTGCCGGATCGCAGGTTGGCCTCCGGCGTGCCTCGGGCAACCGAGTTGACGCCGGATATCTGCTCCATGTCCCGCAGGATCGCGTCACGAAACTTGTAGATCTCCGCCGGAGTCAGCGTGATGTTGAGCCCCTCGGGCTTCATGCGACTGCGAATCACCTGCAGTTTGCCCTCGAGCTGCTCGGCACGGACCCGATCGCCCTCCTGGACCCAGATATTCTGCACGCCGAAACTCTTGTGGTTCGTGCAGATGGATGACGTCTCGCCGTTAAACGCCTCCTGCGGCCCCTGGAGATCGTTCATCGTCGAGTAGCCCAGCGCCGTCAGCACGTACTCGCCATCGACGACGCGTCGCAGTTGAATGCCCCGCTTGTAGGGCAGCGGCGTCTCGGGATCGTCGAAGTAAACGTCGTCGGCGAGAAAGCGGAACATCTTGCCGTCCGGCAGCGCGTCACACGGCTCGTGGTAGAGCGTGAACACGCTGATCTTGTCGCTCATCTCGTAGGGCACGCCGGTCCTGTAGTAGAGCCACGGCGTTTCCAGGTTCTCATCGTGGTCTACGAGCAGCTCCCTCTCCCACTCCGGGTAGCGTGCCGAGAGATCCCAGCGGTTCTCGTACTCGCGAATGATCACCCACTGGTTCTCGCGCCAGGTGCGGCTGTTGAGATCGCGAATGACGTCGAAGGCGGTGGGATTCGAGAGTTCGCAGTCGCCGGCATAGATGTAGCGGGCGAAGTTGCCCTCATCGTCCGCCTCGGCGGTGATCTTCTCGCCCTTTCGCTCGTTCCACTTCGTCAGGACGAAGCCCTCCTGGAGAATCAACGCGTGCTCGAGCGCGCGGATCATGTAGCGGTCGATCCGGTCGCGTTCGACGTAAAACTCGAGGATTCGGTTGCCCAGCCTGGCCTGCTCGAGCGAGACCTGCTCGGTATTGACCGCCTTGGTGTCGAAGGTCTCCTTGTCCTCGGTGGCCAGCGAGATCAGGTGCCGTGCGAAGGAGCGGAAGTGGTTGAAAGCGGCTCCAACGTACTTCCCTTGCTCACCGAGCCGTTTCAGCTCAATGTTGGAGCCGCCGGTATCTCCGTAGTAGAGCCCATGGTAGTAGCGCCAGTTGCGGAGCACTCGTTCCCAGAAGAGGTTGCTTCTGAGCGTCTCCGCGTAGAGCCGAATTCGTTCGTTACAGGCGTGGATGAGGTCCTCGGGATCGGGCAACGCGGCCCAATACGTATCGACCTCCGGCGGGGTGAGTGGCTCGTTGTCGAAGGGCATCAGTTCCAGTTCTCCTTGAGGCCAAAAGCTCTCAGTATCCCCTCGGACACTTCCTGGTTGGCGCCGCTCGGCACGTCAACCACCCACTCACGATCGGTATTGTAGGTGCGGTCCGGATACGGGTTCTCCGCCATGATGATCATGCGCCAGGCGTAGACGAGCGCCATGAGCGCGTCACAGTGGCCGAGTCGGCGCGAGCGCTGGAAGTGGGTGCGGCTCTCGTTCCAGAGCGCGTTCTCCAGCTGGTAGATCAGCGGCTCGCAGTTACGCGGGTGAATCCGGATTCGCTCGTTCTGCACCGCCGTACGCAACTCGGCAATCGCCGCCTCGCGGCCGTACTTCTCGACCGCCTGCCACCAGAATCCGTGATCGAGGTTCAAGGTCTGGAGATCCAGCTCGGTGCAGTCAGCCACCTGGCGGACCATCTCGATCATCGGCTGACCGAAGACCGGCGGCGCGTCGGTGTAGAGCTCCTGCATCTTCTGGCGGATGATCTTCTCCAGCACGCCCAGGGTCGAGTAGTGCCGCCAGGTCATGTCCTCGACGATCAGCAGTTGCTTCTCGAAGTCGGGGTAGCAGTAGAGGACCGCCGTGTGATCGGTCCAGCCGGTGTCCATGATCATCCAGGGGATGAAGTACCGCGGACGGCGCCACGCCTGGCAGATGGCCTCCTTGTGCTCCGGGAACTCCGGCACGACCATGCGGGTGACGTCCGAGATGTGGCAGCACTCGATCTCTCGGAGGTACTCCACGGAGTCCTCATTGATGCCCGCCGCCTCGAGAAACTTCCGCTTCTCACGCTCGTTGAAGTCGGGGTTGGAGGAGCCAGGTATCTTGATGAACCGCTGCGAGCCTATCGCCTCCTCGACGAGCCCGCCGGGCGAGACGAAGTAGTGGTCACCGCTGGGAGGCGGCGTGCTCACGATGATGAACTCGGGATTGTCGGTGCGGTCGAACTGCGGCGCGATCACCGAGCGGCGAATGTACTCGAGATCGCGAATCCAGCCCGCCTCGTCGAGCCCGACGAAGTTGGCACCGGCGCCCCGGAGCAATTCGCCCCGCTTGTAGTCGCAGCCGACGATGTGAAGCACCGAGTCACGCGCATCCTCTTCCCAGCGCGGGTTTCGCCAGTAGTATTTCGAGCCCACCGGACGCGGTCGGAACCGCTGGGGGCACTCATCGAGTAGATCCGGCATGTCGGTGGCGATGATCTCGAGCGCCTGTTTCTCGGTCGGCGCGCCGATTCTGGCGATGGCTCCGGGCGTTCTCAGGCAGCACTGGACGGCGCGGACGATGAGATCGAACGACTTCCCCATGCGACGGTGGCACTCGCCGACGACCGGCGAACCGGACCCGTCGAGCGCCTTGTCGCAGAAGCGGTGGAAGCGGGTCTGGCCGTGTGGACGCAGAAGGTAGGACAGGTCGGCCTGAAGCCAGTTCCAGTACCAGTCGTCCAGTTCCTTCTTGGTCTTGTACTTCCGCGGCCGTGCCAATTACCCGACCTCCCGGCTGGTGAAGCCCACCGCCATCTGCACCGAGTCCATGCGCTTCTCCAACTCGTCGAGCCGGTCGGCAATGTAGGCCCCAGGCTCGTACTGCTCGTAGAGCGTGAGCAACTTGACGAAGTAGTCGACCGAGACCTGGGTCGGCTGATTGTCGGGCGTACACTTGGCCAGAAGCGCCTGCTGGCTGCGTATCGCCCGCTTCAGCACTCTCAGGGGCAGGGTGTCACGCTTCCCGGTCGTCGAAGAAGCCAAAACTTACCTCCTCCTGGCCATAGTCACCGCTTTCGGAGTCGTCGTCAACTGCCAACGTCCCGCCCTCGATGGTCCCCGGGTGGAGATCGCCGCGGCGATTGTCGGGAAAACAGCGCCGGGCGATGCGAAAAAGCCGCAGCCGATCGAGGAGCAGGAGCAGCCACCAGCGCCGTCCGACGATCTTCTTGGCCTCGAAGCGGGTCATTTCCTCGAGACAGGACCCGTTTCGCCTGAGCGCGTCCGGTGAAGCGGCTCGCACGTCGACCACGAACCAGGCGTGTGTCTCCAGGTTGTAGAGCCAGGTGAAGCGTCCCAGCCCCACGAGTGTCGGCTCGTCCTGCGAAAACCCGCCCGAGCCGCGGCGTCGCAGGTAGAATTTCATCACGCTCTCCGCGGTCGATAAAGGAGCAGCGAGGCGAAGGTGTAATCGTTGACCATCGCACCGCTCCAGTTCCACCGAGTCATCTCGTACCAGGGCTCGAAGCCGATCTCGCGCGCACGCTCGACGAGCGCCTCGAGACTCTCCTGATTGTACGTCCGCAGGTGCCCCTCGACGCGCTTCTCCCCGGAGGGGTGGAAGTCGGTAGTCAAAAGCAGCGTCCCGCCGGGCCGCAGGTGGCGGTAGGCGGCCTCGAGGAACCGCCGGTCGTCCTCGACGTGCTCGATCACGCTGACAGCCAGGAGAAGGTCGTACTTGTAGACCTCCTCGACCTTTCCCTCGAGCGTCGTGACCTCGGCACGCACACCGAATGGCACCGAGGCGCGGACGCTCGCACGCGGGTCGATCGCCGTGACCTCGCCGCCGGCCATGGTCTCATCGAGCAGCCGCTTGGCCATGACCGCCAGCGGCGCGGTGGCTCCCCCGACGTCCATGATCTTCGTGGCGCCCAGACGCCGCGTGACGTGGAGCGCCAGCGCGTACTCCCAGAGCCGCATGGCGTGGGTGAGCGTGTAGCCCAACTCATCGACCACCGACTTGACCAGCGCGACCTCCGGCCAGCGCTCGAGATCATCGAGTGAGAGCACGCGGCTGAGCTCCAACTCCTCCGTCAGCGCGTCAACCACCGTCTCCGGCGTCGGATTCGGCAGGTAGACGGTGTGCGGGTCGACAACCGAATGCGACAGGTGGATCATGCCCGGCCGATAGGTCACCACCCGCCGAATCGGGAAGGCGTTGGCGACGACCAACTGGCCCGAGAACGGACCGGCGTAGGCGCGTGCGTGCTTGAAGATCCGAGCGGTGTCGAGGAAGTCGAGCCCGGTCCGATCGATGGCCTTCGAGCCGTCGAACCAGGGGTGACGCTGCGGCCCGGTGACGACGACGGGACAATCGAGCGATTCGGCGACTTGGCGCCAAAACTCGGGCGATTCCACGCCCGGACGGCCTGCATCGGGCGCGACGACGATGTAGTCCTCCGGCAGGTCCGGTCGCTCGTCACCCACCCATAACTCGATGGGCAAACCGACCGGACAGGAGGCTTGCCGGGCTATCGAGTCCGGTATCGCCTCCCGGGGCACGTCGTGGAAACCGCACTGAAAGACCATTCGATAGTCCTCCAGGGGCAGCGGCACGTGCGGCGGCTGCGCCCCGAGCGAGGTATCCCGTAACTCATACGATGGCGAGACCACGAAGCGGCCAATGTAGGGCTGGAACTCGATCAGCCGTCTGGCCGGCTCGAGGATCTCGGACGTCCAGAAATCGACCGGGCAGCCGGTCTTCCCGTGAAGGTGCTTGGCGGTCGGCAGGCAGTAGAGCGCATCACCGATCTTTCCGGGGTGAGCCACGGCGATCCGGTCAGGTGGCATAGCTCTTCCTTTCGGCGGCACGCTCGCCCAGCCGTTCGTCAATCGCCCGCTGGAGATCGCAGCGGCGAGCGTTCAGCCGTTGCGCCTCGCGAGCCGCCCGGGCAACCGAGGGGTCGTCAGCGCCCGCACGCGTGATCTCCTCCTGGGCCATGTAGCATCGGATGTTCGTCGTCACCAACTCGTCGATGAGCGCGGCAATGGTCTTTTCGGCAGCGCTCATTGAAGGGGCTCCGAGCCGTTGACGGTCTCGATCACAGCCCTGGGCAGCGGGAAGATGACCGCACCGCCGCGGCTGACATAGTCGGTGAGTTTCTCCCTGAAGGTCCGTCGAAAGTGCCAGGGAAGGACGAGGATCACGTCGTAGTCGCCGCCAGTGACCTCGTCCTCCGGCACGATGGGTATCCCGGTCACGGTCTTCTTCCCGAACTTGTCGGGGTTGACGTCGCCGACGAAGTCAATGAGCTCCGGGCCAAGCTCGACCAGCGAAAGCAGAAGATTGCCCTTCGTACCAGCGCCCAACGCCGCAATGCGCGCACCGCGGCGCTTCAACTGGACGAGGGTCACGCGGGTCGCTTCCAGTTGTGCGAGCCCCCTTTGAACGAACCAGACAATCGAACGATCTTCGTCGCCGCCAGCGTACTTGGGCTCGCGACCCTTACGAAAGATCATTCGCAGACTGTTGCCGTTGGTCTGGTTGGTAGACCAATCAACGAGGCCAAGGCCACCACTGGCCCACTTGGCAATGTGACGGCCGGTCGGATAGGTCACGTGCTCGTGACACAGGTTGTCGATGGAGTTGGAGTCCACCATGCCTGCCAAATCCATCAACTGCACGCACCAGAGCCCACCCGGCCGCAACACCGACGCCACGTCCCGAATGAACCC
>JBFGRR010000030.1:0-10701 GCA_041567215.1 Acidimicrobiia bacterium
GCGGCCGACATCATGGTCGTCGGCGGTGCCGAGGCCGGGATCAATGAGTACTCGTTGGCGGCTTTCGGGCAGGCGAAGGCGCTCTCGACCCGAAATGACGACCCGGCATCCGCTTCCCGGCCGTTCGATGCCGACCGTGACGGATTCGTAATGGGGGAGGGAGGCGCCGTGCTTGTCCTCGAAGAGAGGGAGCGGGCTCTGACCCGCGGGGCAACCATCCACGCCGAGTTCCTCGGCTACGGCATGTCGGCGGACGCCTATCACATAACGCTGCCAAAGCCCGGCGGCACGGGCGCGGCGCGGGCCATGGCCGCTGCGATCCAGGACGCCGGGATCGGGCCGGATCAGGTCGGGTACATCAACGCCCACGGGACATCGACTCAAGCCAACGACTCCACGGAGACCGCCGCCGTAAGGCTCGCGCTCGGGTCGGCTGCCGAAGGGGTGCCCATCTCGTCTACCAAGTCGATGACGGGTCATCTCCTGGGGGCGGCTGGAGCCTACGAGGCCGTGCTCTCGATACTGGCCGCCCGGACGGGGGTGATCCCGCCCACCATCAATTACCAGACGCCCGACCCCGAGTGCGACCTCGACTACGTGCCCAATCGTGCCCGCGACATCGGGGCTTTCGACTACGCGATGTCCAACTCGTTCGGGTTCGGAGGGCACAACGTGGCGCTCGTCTTCGGGCCGGGCTAGTCAAACCTCGCAGCCGGGTCCCGGCGTCTCTTCGCCACGCGCTTGTGCGGCACGATGCTCGGCCAATGATCGCGACACCAGGACGCTGACGACCAGCATCCCGATCGTCCCGGCGAAGAAGGCGATCACCGCGATGCCGGCGGCCCACCCCGGGCAGCCGGCGGAACTCGAATCGATCCGACACGACACCTGCGTCACCACCCAACCTGCGAGCGCAGCGAGAGCGCCTGCGAGCAGGGATGGGATCACGATCCATGGGTTGGGCCTCATGGGCTCTCCTTGGGCCTTCCCCGCTCATCCAACCCGGCGGCATCGAGGATCTCGAAAGGCACCATCTCGGGCAGCACCGGCACCGGGCGCCCCACCTCGATGAGCGGATGGACGGCCAGCCGAGCATCTGCGCTCCAGGCCAGGTAGCCCAGGTAGGCCGCAAACGGCACTGCCAGGAAGAGACCTGCTCCGGCGTACGTGTCGAACCCGGCGGCGAGCACCGCGACGGGAGGAAGCGTCCTGACCAGTGACAGGGCGCCAGGAGCGGCCTTCGCATACCAGGCACCGACGAATGCACACACTGCCGATGCGGTCCAGCCGAGCGTTCCCACCGGTCCCATCAAGGCGATCAACGCAGGGGCCCCCAAGAGGGCGATCACCAGGACCACGGCCTTGGCGGGTGGGCCGCCTGCAGAGGGGAGTTGGCGCACGATCCGCTTCAGCGTCGGGCCTGCGAGGCCAACCAACACCACTGCAGAGAGAGCCAGCGCAGTCCACCACGCCGCGCCGGGCTCCAGACCCGTTCCCAGGAGTGGCAAGGCGACCGTGATGCCGATGGCGAGCCGGCGGGCCCAGCGTCCTTGTGCAACGAGGATCCCGACCACGGCCGTGGAAGCGAGGACGAGAGCATCGGCGGCGAGGAGGCGTCCCCGCGAGCCCGTTCCCGGATCGGCGACGATCAACCAGCACCACACGAGGGTCGTGGCGAAGAAAAGCGCGGTCACCATCAGCGGGCGTTTCATCTACCGTCGAGTGTCGATGCTCGACGACCCTTTCGCAAACTCCTGGCCCGGAGAATTCGACTTCTGTCCACGATGTGGATCGGCCATGGTCGAAGGCGAGCGCGGCGGCAGGCCGCGCCGGGTCTGCGGGACCTGCGGATGGGTTCATTTCCGCAATCCCGGTGTCGGCGTGGCAGTCCTGTTGCGCGACGACGCAGGCAGGGTGCTCCTGGTACGGCGGGCCGCCGGGAGTACGCGGGAAGGCGCCTGGTGTATTCCGTGCGGCTACCTCGACTACGGCGAGGAGGTGCGGGCAGGCGCCGCCCGGGAGGTCTTCGAAGAGACAGGGTTGATCGTCGAGGTTGGAGATCCGGTGTTCGTCCGCTCCAACTTCCACGATCCGGCCAAGCTCACGGTGGGGATCTGGTTCGACGGCGTCATCAAGGGCGGGCGTCTGGAGGCGGGTGACGATGCCGACGAGGTCGGTTGGTTCGAGCCTGGAGATCTGCCTGAGTTGGCGTTCCCCACAGATGAGGAACTTCTCGGGTCACTCTCGTGAATCCGGGCTCCAACGGACCTCTTCCCTCCAGGGCGTTCCCGGCCTGATCGTCGCCACGGACGCGTGTTCCGGCTTGTCCACGTTGAGTTGCGAGAGGTCGGTTCCCGTTATCGACAGCCGTGCCGCCTGCACGGGGTCCTGGTGGCTCACCACCACCACGTCACCCTGGGGATGGAGTTCGTTCAGGCGATCGAGGACGGCTCTCATCCGCATCGCCAGCTGAGCGAGTGACTCGGCGGAGAAGGGAAGCCGGTGGGGGTGGTCCAGGTACGCCTCCAGCTCCCCGGGCCGGCTGGTGGGGAGATCCTCCCAGCGCTGGCCGGCCCAGCCTTCGGAGAGCCGCCATTCGGTGAGTTCTTCGTCGATCCTCACGGGCAGGCCGAGCCGGCCCGCTATCGGGGCGGCGGTCTCCAGAGCCCGCTGGAGGGGCGAAGACCAGACGGCCACTATCGGCTGGGAGCCGAGGTAACGGGCGGCTTCTCGCGCCTGCAGTCTGCCCAGATCGCTGAGCCCGAAGCCGGGGAGAGACGCGTAGACCACGTGGCCCGGATTGTGAACCTCCGCATGGCGCACCAGATGGATTCTCGATGCCATCGCACGAGCCTAGAACGGCAGGACACCGCGCCCGGTAGCTTGTAGGCGTGGCGCCATTCAGCGAGCCGATTCTCCATGTGGACATGGATGCCTTCTTCGTCGAGGTGGAGCGCCTGCGACGTCCCGAGCTCCGGGGAGTGCCCGTGGCCGTCGGTGCGACCGGCGGCCGAGGTGTGGTGGCCTCGGCGAGCTACGAGGCGCGACGGCATGGTGTCCGCTCGGCCATGCCCATGGCAGAGGCCTTCCGCAGGATTCCCGATCTCCGGGTGGTGGCTCCCGATCACCGGGAGTACAGGAGAGTGTCCGAGCGGCTCTTCCACCTACTGCGGGGATTCACTCCTTCGGTGGAGGCGGTGTCGGTGGATGAGGCGTACCTGGACGTCTCCGGCCTCAAACTGCACTACCCGTCCGCTCGCAGCATCGGGCGTGAGATCCGCGCCGGGATTCGCGAGGAGCTCGGTCTGCCGGCCTCGGTGGGAATCGGGTCGAACAAGCTCATCGCCAAGCTGGCGTCGGAAGCTGCGAAACCGGATGGGCTTGCGTTGGTGACGCTCGCGGAGCAGGACCGGTTCCTGCATCCGCTGCGGGTCGATGCTCTTCCGGGGGTGGGCAGCGCCACGGGAGCGGCGCTGAAGCGTCTGGGGGTCAACACGGTCGGGGAGTTGTCCGGGCTGCCCCCGTCGCTGCTGGAGAGGACCCTGGGAGGTGCCGTGGCGGCTCATCTGCTGTCGATGGCAGCCGGCATCGACAAACGGGAGGTGGTTCCTGCCACCGAGGCCCGGTCGATCTCCGCCGAGGAGACTTTCGAGAAGGATGTCCGGAGCCGGCCCGAGGTGGCGGCCCGCCTCGCCGTGCAGGTGGATCGTCTCGCCTCGCGAGTGAGGAGATCGGGCCTGGCCGGTAGGACGGTGACGGTGAAGCTGCGGTCGGCGGACTTCACCACGCAGTCGAGGTCGGTGACCCTGGACCAGCCCACGAACTCGACCGCGGTGATCGAGGGAGCTGCCCGATCGCTTCTGGATCGACTCGAGATCGGCAAAGGCGGGGCGCGCCTGGTTGGGGTCGGGCTGTCGCAACTCACCGACGCGTCGGCACCGCGCCAGCTCTCCCTCGGCGAGGACGACCGCGACCGGCGGCTGGATGCGGTGATCGATGACATCCGCGAGAGATTCCAAAACAGGGGCGTGATAGACACCGGTCGGGGAATCGGGGGCCAAGACTCCCATTCCTAGATCGGTGCCCTGCCTTATACTTCGGATTGGTTGACGAGAACCGGAGGCGATGTGCCGCTAGACGACCGTGAGCAACAGATCCTGGCTGAACTGGAGCGAAGCCTCTATGAGCAGCATCCGGAACTGGCGCGCGTCGTCGGGAAGATGAAGAGGGCGGGGACCAAGAAGCTCCGCTGGTCGGTCTTTGGCGTCGTCGCCGGGATGGTCATAGTCCTCGTGTCCTTCACGTCCCAGACCCTGGTGGCATTGGCGGGATTCGCCGTGATCGTGGCCTCGGCGACCGGCCTCGTCCAGGCACTCATGGCGCGCAATCGCACGGTGGCCGATGAAGGCTCCGACTCCGACAAGCCCCGCCGCGATTGGGGAAATCGCTTTCGGCGAAGCTGAGGTGCCACCGACTAGAGTGGCACACCCGCCCCCGCCGAAGAAAGCCTCAGTGCGAGGGCGAGACGGCAAGTTTCAGCATCGGCCAGATCGTTGGTTTGGCCCCTAGATCGGGTGAGAGGTCGAATTGAGGGAAGGCTTCACCGCCGAGCAGGCGTCGCGGCTCGCGCATTGCACACATCATCAGCTTCGTTATTGGGACCGTGTGAAACTCGTTTCACCGAGCATCCAGGGAACCGGCGGAAGGCCGGGTGTTCGTCGCCTCTATTCCTTCCGGGATCTGGTGGCGCTGAGGGTGGTCAAGAGCCTCCTCGACAACGGGATGTCGCTCCAGCGGGTCCGCAGAGCCTGGGACTACCTCAGACGGAATGCGGACATGGACAGTCAGCTGTCCTCGCTGACGCTCGTGACCGACGGTCAGACCATCTTCCACGTCGGAGTGGACGACGGTGAGATCCTCGACTCGCTTCGTGAGGGCCAGCTGGCGTTCTTCGTCGCCATCGACGAGATCACCCGGAGCGTCGAAGAAGACGTCACGCGCTTCGAGTTGGATCGTGGGGAGTTCCTGGACATGCTCAAGCGGGTCGAGGACGACGTCAACGAGCAGCTCGCCGCCGAAGGCTGATCGGTCTCTCCGCCACCAACGAGCGAGGCAACAACCAACCGTAGATTCGGTGGACCCTCTGGTAGCGGGTGACGATTTTGTGCTCGGCGTCCTGGAAGGCGGTTCGCCCATCCCCTCGTCTCAGACCCCCGTAGACCGCGGCCGAGTACATCCGGGCGAGGGGGACCATCTCGAAGCGGGCCGCCGTCTCGACTGGCGTGCTCGTCTCGTCGATCTCCTCGCCGAGGTCGCGTAGGCGATCGACTATCTCTTCCCACGCAGCGGTCACGTCGCCGGTGCGAATCCGTGCCAGCCGGCGTCGCCGCAAGACCTGTCTCCAGATCGGCACGATCCCGCCCGCCACGAAGATGGCCAACAGCCACCTGAGCCAGACGGGGACTTCGATGCCGTCGAACCCGGTGGTCAGGTCGGGGGTGGCGTCTCCACCGGTCACATCGATCTGCGGGCCGTCCAGATCCGCCCTCTCACCGGTCAGAGCATTGCCGCCCCCTGTAGCCGGGTCTTCAGGCGCCGGCACGTACTGGCGGGGGTCGAAGCCGATCGCATTGAGTCCAAGGCTGGGGTTGGCGCCGTCGGAGCGAGGTGTCGGATCGAACCGGATCCACCCGTGCCCGTCGAACCACAACTCCACCCATGCGTGAGCATTCCGTTCCCGCACGACGATGATCGAACTCCCGTCGCCCTGCTGTTGGATGTCGCCAGGGGTGAAGCCGAGGACGACCCGGCTGGGGATGCCGATGGCGCGTGCCATCACCCCCATCGCGGTGGCGAATTGCTCGCAGTACCCGGTCCGGAAGTTACGGCTGTCCGGGTCGATCAGCCAGGCGGCGAGATCGAGCGAGGCGTGACCGGTCGTCACGTCGGTCGAATAGGTGAAGATGCTCGGATCCCGGAACCAGGTCTCCAGAATGAGAGCTTGTTCGAACCGGGTGACTCCCACCTCGGTGATCTCTCGCGCCAGGAGGCGCACATCCAGAGGAAACCCTTCGGGCAGCTCGAGGAACTCGTCGATGTCATCAGGGCGTGGCTCGAACCGCGGTTCCACCGCTCTCCCTGCGAAGACCCCGGCCTCGCTGGCTTCCTGGAAGATGGGCGACAGGCCCTCGGTGAGAGATGCGAGACGGGCGATCTCGGGCCGGGGAATCGACGCTCTGATCTCGTACTCCCATCCCTGCCGGGTGCGGACGTCGATTGCCAGCGACCCGTCCTCGCGCACCCTGAAACTGTCTGAGATCAGATCGACGTCACTGGACAGGCCGGTGGTGGAGTAGAGGGTCGGGAGGAACTGCTCGCGCAGGCCCTCTACACGCACCTTCGCCGCCACCTCGACCGTGGAGCCCCTGAAAGCCCAGTCCGGGCGTTCCCAGCGGGCTCCACCCAGTCTGGAGAACTCCTGGGCGGACGGAATCCAGTTGGACCCGTCGAACACGTCCAGGGTGATCAGCTTCCAGTAGAGCTGGGAGTTGTCGGGCGCTCCCTCGCTCGTGCGGGCCAGGAACACCGGCTCGTCGCTGAGGCTCAGGAGGTCCTGTTGAAGCCCGACGAAGAGGTTGAAGGAAGTCCCTCCATAGAGCCCTGACCCGATCCCGGATCGTGAGCGCCAGTTGATGGCGCCGGACTCCGGAACGGTCGCCGCGAACGCCGATGTCGCCAGGACCGCGGCGAGGAACGTCACGGCCACGGTCACGGCGGGAAGCGCCCTTGACTCCCTCTCCAGCGGTCGGCCGGCGGAATCGAAGGCGCGGCCGAATCGGCCATCGACAGAGGCCCGCGCAGCGATCAGCGCGGCCGCCGCAACCAATGCGAAAGCGGCCGTCCATCCAAGGCCGGGAGGACTCCTGTCGAGGGTGGCCAGCTGGAGGTAGAAGACGAGGGCGGAGAGGATGCCCGCCACCGGCCTCCCCGACATGTCGCTCCATGCGGCGACCGAGCCGAGTGCCCAGAAGACGGCGGCGAGGATGGCGATCATTCCCACCACCGGGATGACGGGTGCGGCTCCGAAGCGGATGAGCTCGTAGGCGTATCCGAGCTGTCGGAGCACCTCCGGCAATGTCTCCCGAGTGGGCACGAAGCCGTAGAGCAGCGAGTCGGCGGCGGTCAGCCGCAACACGGCGAATCCGGCGCCGAGGGCGTTGACGGCGACGATCGCCCAGGTGCCGAATCGGTAGCTGGCAAGAGCCCACGTGAACACCGCTCCGAGAACGGCAGCGGTGATGAGCACCAATTCCCAAGGCGGTCCCTCGGACTGATCCTGAAGCAGACGGCCGAGGCGCAGCAGCGGCAGCGCCACGGCGGCGACGGTGGTCAGACGAGCGAACTGCCGCGCCATGTTCTCTCCGTCAGGTTGCTCCAGGCCGTTGCCCAAGAGTCTCCGGGTCTCACGGCCATGGTGAAGGCGCCGCCCCGGTTGAGCGCGGCGGAGTTGGCCGACGCCGTCTCGGATGCAGCAAGCACGATCGTCGTTCTGTATTCGCGGCTGAGAAGCCGTTGGGCCTCCAGAACGTCGTGGTCGGGGACGCCGGTGACGATCACCAGCACACCCCCGCGTCCGGTCCGCTGGAGGCGTGCGGCGACACCTCGGAGGTCGAGTCGATCGACCCGCTCGATCGTGGCCAGTTGTTCCATCGCATCCGTGTACCGGTGAAGTCCGATCGTGGAGGTCCCCCCGGCCCAGAGCTCCGCGTCGAATCCGGACTGGGCGAGATGGCGGACCACCGACGCTGCGCCCTTCACGGCCTTCTCGAAGCACTCGAGGTTCTCATAGGTCCGCTCGCGAACGTCCATCATCACCAGGGCCCGTGATTGCCACGGCGTCTCCAACTGGCGGATCATCAGCTCGTCCATCTTGGCCGACGATGGCCAATGCACGAACCGCAGGTCGTCACCCTGGATGTACTCGCGAAGTGTGTAGAAGTCCTCGCCGCCGTGCTGGCTGTGTTCCGGGCGAGATGCCTGCATCGAAGGGTCGCGACCGCGGGTCATCGGGAATCCGCGCAGATCCTCGACGGCGGGGAAGACTACGAGGCGGTCCACCGTCCCTGCCGTGGCCGACGAGGACGCCAGACCGACGGGATCGGTCACCGAGAGAGCCATCGGTCCGACCTTGTAGGCGCCCCGCGGCCTGCAGACGATCTGGTACTCGGTCTGGGCGGGTTGTCCGGCCTGCAGCCAGCCGATGCCGAACTCGGCCGAGCCGAGCACGCCGACCGAGTCCTCGAGTGTCACGTTGCCGATCGGTCTCCGTCCGAGGTTGGTGATGGAGACCTCGACGTATGCCTTGTCGCCCTCGTGCACGTGCGTCGGTGTCAGCCTTCGGACCACTCCCACGGTGGGGCTGAAGGCCCGGACGTAGAAGATCGCCAATACGACGGCGGTGAGGAGGATGGCGGCACCTCCCAGCAGTTCGATCTCGCCGAGGAGGATCCAGAGGATCGCGAGCGCGAGGCCGGCTCCGAGAACCGCCCAGCCGCGATCGGTGAGCATCAGGTCGCGACCCGAGTGCTTCCCGGCACCCTGAGGTTTCTGAGCACGGACTCGATCACCTCTTCGATGGTCGTTCCCCTCATCTGCGCTTCGGGCCGCAGTGCCATACGGTGGGTGAGCACGGGGACGGCGAGAGCCTTGATGTCATCGGGGGTGACGAATTCTCGCCCTTCGGCCGCTGCCCTCGCCCGGGCCAGACGTTGCAGGTAGAGGGCAGATCTGGGGGAGGAGCCGAGCAGGATCTCCCCGTGGCGGCGCGTCGCCGAAACGAGGTCGATGATGTATTCCTTGACGGACGGGGCGACGTGGATGCGGCGGGCGATCTCGATCAGTTCCATCACTTCCTTCGCGGTGACCACGGGCTCCAGGTCGAGGAACGTCGAGCGGACCCCATGGGTGTCGAGCATCTCGAGTTCCTTGGCGTGGTCCGGGTATCCGATCCGGAGTCGCACCATGAAACGGTCGAGTTGGGCCTCGGGCAGGGGATAGGTGCCTTCGTGCTCGAGTGGGTTCTGGGTGGCCAGGACGATGAAGGGTGGGTCGAGCGGGCGGGTGACGCCGTCGATGGTGACCTGGCGCTCCTCCATGGCTTCGAGCAATGCGGCCTGGGTCTTCGGGCTGGCCCGGTTGATCTCGTCGCCCACCACCACGTTGGCGAAGATCGCCCCCTTCTTGAAAGAGAACTCGGCCTTCTGGCGATCCCAGATGGAGACACCGGTCACGTCGGAAGGGAGGAGATCGGGCGTGAACTGGATGCGGTGGAAGGTGCAGTCGATCGAACGGGCGATCGACTTGGCGAGGAGGGTCTTGCCGACGCCTGGAACGTCCTCCACCAACACGTGGCCCTCGGCGACCAGGCACATGAGGACCTCGTCGATCACACCGCGTTTCCCCTGGATCACCCGTTCCACGTTGGAGGCCACCGCATCGAAACGGGCGGCGAACGCCTGAACGCTGTCGCTGCTTGCTCTTTCCACCAAATCTCCAAGTTCCGAAATCGACGCGACTCTACCCCTGGTGCGCCCACAATCCCCGAGTAACCTGTCGAACGGGAGGTCATCCGTGACCGATGATGGGGCGATGAACTGGAGTGCGTATATCGACGCGGTCCTGATGCATCCCGCCTCGTGGCGGGAGGCTTTGCGGACCGCGTGGGCCCACCGCCGGAGAGGCTGGTGGCACCGTCGGCCATTCCTACCCATCCCGTCCTCGCGCCATCTCGCCTGGCGTATGGAGACGGCCTACGGGTCCTCCGACGCACGCATGGACGAGCGAGACCTCGAGGAGTACCTGAAGTGGCGACGCGCACAGCGTTCGATCCGAATATGACCGGGCTCGAGGACCGGCTGCGGAGTGTTGCCGGCATCGTCGGCATCACTATCGAACTCGGCGAGGAGGGCCTCGAGGGCATCAGGGTACGTCTCGAGGAAGGAGCCGATGAGTCCGAGGTGCTCGAAGAGATCCGCCGGATACTGATCGCCTACGGACTCAAGCCCCGCAGTTTCGATGCCGCGACGGGCCGATTGCCGCTACCCGAGATCCTCCCGGATGCGCCGGCCGTTGCCCCCTCCGCCGAGCCACACGTTTCGATGCGCGGCGTCGGCGATCGCGTCGAGGTGAAGCTCGCCGACGAGCACCACGAGGTGGTCAAGCTCGCGGACGCCTCCGCCCTCGGCAGCGCCGAGGCGATGGTTCGGGCGGTCGCCGAGTGGTTCTCGCTACCCGTGCCGAATCGGGTGGCCGTGTCCCGACTCAAACTCGACGGCGAGGACGTCGTGGCCGTGTTGCTGCGGAGCCGCGGCAAGGCTGCGGCCGCGGCCGGCCACTCCCCGGAGGGGCTGGTCAAGGCGTTGTACATGTCGACCCGCTCAGCCCTCGAGACCCTCGACGCCTGACCTTCCCCTGTAGGCTGCTTCGTCACCATGTCCAATGCATTGGTGCTGAATGCGACCTACGAGCCGCTCTCGGTGGTGAACGAGCGCCGGGCGGTCGTTCTCGTCCTGAAGGGGCGGGCGGTGGTGCTCGAGCATCAGGCGGAGCGATGGCATTCGGAGTCGCTGACGATGTCGGTGCCCTCGGTGGTGAAGCTGACGAAGTTCGTCAAGGTGCCCTACCAGCGGGCGGTGCCGCTCA
>JBFGRR010000031.1:0-10635 GCA_041567215.1 Acidimicrobiia bacterium
CCGCCCGCTCGTAGGCGGCGAGTGCAGTCT
This sequence comes from Acidimicrobiia bacterium, assembly GCA_041567215.1. Classification (GTDB taxonomy): domain Bacteria; phylum Actinomycetota; class Acidimicrobiia; order Spongiisociales; family ZC4RG35; genus JBFGRR01. The sequence continues at coordinate 31 of JBFGRR010000031.1, forward strand.
TGTTGGTGAGCACCTCGAAGGTCATGTCGGACGGGCCCACCTCCACCTCGCCCGTCCGCAGCGCCGAGGCGGCCAGCCTGATCGGACGGGCGGCGGGCGCCTTCGCCAGGTAGCGGTCGCTGACCATCACCACCGCGGCCGCCCCGTCTGTCACCGGAGAACACTCGAACAGCTTGAGCGGGTCTGCGATCGGCCGGGACTCCATCACGTCCTCGAGTGTGATCTCCTTGCGAAACTGGGCAAGCGGGTTCATCGAGGCGTTCCGCTTGTTCTTGACGGCGATAAGCGCCAGCTTCTCGGGGGTGAGCCCGTACTCGGCCATGTAACGGCGGGCCCGCATCGCGTAGACGCTGGGCATGGTCGCACCGACCGCGGCCTCGGGGTCCGACGGGTCGGGAGTGAGCGCACCCGAGAACCGGCTGGTCAGATGCTCGGTGCCGATTGCCAGCACCACGTCGTGCTCCTCGGCCCGGATGGCCAGATACCCCTCGCGGATGGCGGTCGAGCCACTGCTGCATGCGTTCTCGACGTTGGCGAGCGGGATCCCGGCCAGGCCGGTCTGGGCGAGGATTCGCTGGCCGGTCACCATGCCCTGGAACACGTGGCCGCAGTAGGCGGCCTCGATCGCCTTCGAGTCGATGCCCGCGTCGGCGATCGCCAGACGCACGGCCTCCGCGCCCAGGTCGGAAGATGTCTTGTCGGGGTGTTTCCCGAACTGGGTCATGCCGATACCGATGATGTGTACGTCTGTCATTGCACCCTCCGGAATCGGAATCCCATCGCCCCGGTCTCTGCGTCCCACTGCTCCACCGAGAGTTCGAGATCCATCCCTATCTCGACCTCGGACTCATCGACGGCGATCTGACCCATCACCCGCACCCCCTCGGGAAAGTCCACGTACCCGAGCACGTAGGGCACCTCGAAGGCCGGTGTCGACTGCCGCACGACCGAATAGGTGTAGAGGACGCCCTTCTGAGAGATCGGAACGGTGTCGAGGTCGAGGCTGTGACAGGCTGCGCACGCCTCCCGTACCGGGAAGTAGTGGGCTCCGCATCCGTTGCACCGGCTCCCCACCAGGTGACCCGAGCCGTCTTCTTCTATCTCCAACTCGCCGGGTCGGAACGAGAGTGCGGTTGTCAAGAGTGCTCCTTGCCTCGGCATGCGTAGCCGTCCAACCGGTCGGTCGGCTCTTGGCAGTGTCTCGCGCCGGCGGGTGAATCGTCAATGATCCAGGTGCACCAATTGGGCGATGCATCGATATCACGTGATTCACACGCATTAGGCAAATGATGCAGCCACCCGATTGACCCCCGTCACCCCGCCCCGCATGCTGGTTCCCAACCGTCCGTTCGGTCGGCTGCCGCGTTGCGAGGAGGTGACGGCATGGGCACGGATCTCACGGAAAAGGCCCTCTTGCATGACTGGAACACCGTTGGAGATGCCACCGCGCCCCTGGGCCGGCAGATCGAACTCGACGACGAGACCCTGAGGGACGGGCTGCAGAGCCCCTCCGTGCGGGTTCCGCCGCTCGGGGAGAAGATCGAGATCCTCCACGCCATCGCCGGGCTGGGTATCCAGGGAGCGGACATCGGCTACCCGGGCGCGTCCCAGACCGTTCTCGACGACGTGATTGGCCTCGCCAAGGAGATCGACCGCGCCGGCCTGGCCGTCGAGCCCAACTGCGCCGGCCGGACCGTGCCTGCCGACATCTACCCGATCGCCGAGGCTCAACAGCGTTCGGGCGTCGCCATCGAGGCGTCGCTCTTCCTGGGCTCCTCCCCCATCCGCCAGTACGTCGAAGGCTGGGACATCGACTTCCTCGTCAAGACGACCCACGAAGCCGTGACACTGGCCAGGAGCCTCGACGTAGAGGTGATGTATGTCACCGAGGACACCACAAGGGCCCGCCCCGGTGACCTGGAGCGCCTGTACCGGACCGCCATCGAAGCCGGGGCGAGGAGAATCTGCCTGGCAGACACCGTTGGCCACGTCACGCCGTGGGGCGTCCAGAACCTGGTCCGCTTTGCGGTCGATCTGGTCGCCGACATCGGTGAGCCGATCAAGATCGACTTCCACGGCCACCGCGACCGGGGACTGGACATCATGAACTCGCTCATGGCTTACCAGGCCGGCGCCGATCGTGTCCACGGTTGTGGTCTGGGAATCGGGGAGAGGGTGGGCAACACCCCGATGGAGGGTCTGCTCATCAACCTCAAGCTGCTGGGTTGGATCGACAACGACCTCACGTCCCTACCCGAGTACTGCGACATCGTTTCGCGAGCGGTGAATGTGCCTGTGCCCATCAACTGCCCGGGCGTCGGCAAGGACGCGTTCGAGACCAGCACCGGTGTGCATGCCGCCGCGGTTCTCAAAGCACTCCAGAAGGGCGACACCTGGCTGGCCAACCGGGTCTACAGCGGGGTTCCCGCCGATCAACTCGGCCGGACCCAGGTCATCACCGTCGGCCCGATGAGCGGACAGGCAAACGCCACGGCCTGGTTGATGCGCCACGACCTGCCGATCGACCCGGAGACGGTCGAGACGATCATGGCCGCCGCGAAGGCGGGAAACAAGGTGCTTCGGGACGAGGAGATCTTCGACCTCATCGGCGGACGCTGAGGGACCGAAGTGAACACCGCACCGACCTTGCTGTCGGGTAACGAGGCCATCGCGCTCGGCGCGGTGGAAGCCGGGATACGGGTGGCATCGGCCTACCCGGGGACGCCGAGCACCGAGACGCTCGAGGCGCTGTCGCGCTACCCGGAGGTCGACTCGCGATGGGCAACCAACGAGAAGGTCGCCCTCGATGTGGCGCTCGGCGCCTCCCTGGGAGGGGCGCGGTCGATGGCGGTGATGAAACACGTAGGGCTCAACGTCGCCGCCGACACCCTCATGACGGCTGCCTACACGGGTGTGGGAGCCGGACTGGTGGTGGTGGTGGCCGATGACCCAGGCATGTTCAGCTCCCAGAACGAGCAGGACACCCGTTTCTACGCCCGGTTCGCCGGGCTCCCGATTCTCGAGCCGAGCGGCAGCGACGAGGCCCGCCGGTTCGTGGCGATCGCCATCGAGATCTCCGAGATGTTCGACACCCCGGTCCTCCTCCGCTCGACCACCCGGCTCTCGCACAACCGCGGCGTGGTGCGGCCGGGGCCGCGCACCGAACGGCCGGCAACCGGCTTCGATCGCGACTCCACCAAGTACGTGATGATCCCCGGCAATGCCAGGCGACGCAGACCGGTCCTGCTCGAACGTCTCGCACGGCTCACCGAGTTCGTCGAAGACAGCCCGCTCACCTCCGAGACGGGCACCGATTCGTCGGTCGGCGTGCTCACGGCCGGAGTCCCCTACCACTACGTGCGAGAAGTCCTCCCCGACGCCCGGGTGCTCAGGCTCGGCGTGTCCTACCCCATGCCGATGCGCCGAATCCGCGAGTTCGCGGAGAGCGTCGACCGGCTGTTCGTCGTCGAAGAACTCGAACCCCTGATGGAACAGGCCCTGCTGGCGGCCGGGATCCCCTGCGAGGGGAAGGCCTTCTTCAACCAGGTCGGCGAACTCGGCCCCGACGCCGTCCATGACGGGTTCGCCAAGGCCGGCGTCGTCGAGCCGAGGATCCTCCCCGAGACCGCACCGACCACCGTGGTCCGGCCTCCGGTTCTCTGCGCCGGCTGCCCCCACACCGCTCCCTTCCTGGCGCTTCGACGGATGGGCGCGGTCGTGAGCGGCGACATCGGCTGCTACACGCTGGCGGCCCTCGAACCCCTGTCCGCGATGGACACCTGCGTGGCCATGGGCAGTTCCGTGGGCATGGCCGTGGGCATGGCCGCCTCCGGGGGCATCGACCAGCCGGTGGTGGCGACCATCGGGGACTCGACCTTCCTGCATGGAGGGATCCCGGGCCTGATGGACGCCGTCTACAACAAGGCGAACGTCACCGTGCTGATCCTCGACAACGGCACCACCGCGATGACGGGCGGGCAGGAACACCCCGGTACCGGGATCACACTGCATCGCGAGGAGACCCGGCCGGTGGACCTGGTGGCGCTCTGTAGGGCGATCGGCGTGGACGACGTGAGGGTCGTGGACCCTTATGACGTCGCCGCCACGCACAAGACCCTCGAGGACGCGATGGCCCATGTGGGCCCGTCGGTGGTCATCACCAATCGCCCTTGCGTCGAAGCACCCACCAAGGTCCGTGATTGGCCTTTCGAGGTGGCTGCCGAGCTGTGCACCGCTTGCCAGCTGTGCATGAACCTCGGGTGCCCGGCGATCTCCTGGACCGACGAGTTCTTCGAGGGCCGGCGCAAGGTGACCATCGAGGCCTCAGCCTGCACCGGGTGCACCCTGTGCGCACAGCTCTGCGCGCCGCTCGCCATCACGCTGGTCGAGGAGTGGAAAGGCAAGACCCGTGTCTGACGCCACCAGCCTGCTGCTCGCCGGTGTGGGTGGACAGGGGACCGTCCTGGCCAGTGCAATCCTCGCCGAGGCGTTGCTCCGCTCCGGATACGACGTGAAGCAGAGCGAGGTCCACGGCATGGCCCAGCGGGGTGGCTCCGTGGTGAGTCACGTCCGCTTCGGCAGCGAGGTCGCCAGCCCGATAATCCCCCTGGGCGGCGCCGACGTTCTCGTGGGTTTCGAATGGGCGGAGACGTTGCGATGGCTCCCGTACGTCGGGAAGGGTGGTTCGGTGATCGCCGACGTTCGGCGGGTCATGCCACCGATGGCGCTTCGAGACCGTTCCCATTGGGAGACCCCCTATCCCCCGCTGCTCGTCGAGACCGTAAAGGACCGCGTGGCTCACGCCCGCACCATCGATGCCTGGGCGGTCGCGGCAGGGTTGGGGAACGGCAAGGCCGCCAACAGCGTCATGCTCGGCGCAGTCTCCAACCTCATCGAGGTGCCCGACGAGGCCTGGGAGGCGGCCCTCCTGAGCTGGGTGCCGAAGGGAACCGAGGAATTGAACGTGCGCGCCTTCCACGCCGGACGGGAGGCGCCGGCGCCGATCATCGCACGGGCCGAGGCGCTGGCGTCGGGTGCCGCCCGCCGGTCCGCTCCCGACATCGAGTTCGACAGCAGATGGTGCAAGGGATGCGACATCTGCGTCCGGGTGTGCCCCGAGTACTCACTCGGACTCGATGAGAATGCCCTCGCCTTCGCCGCGCGGCCCGAGGTCTGCACCGGGTGCCGGCTCTGCGAGCTGCTCTGCCCGGACTTCGCGATCACCATCCACGACACACCCGAGCGACGCGGCGAGCCGATCCTGGGAGGACCGGCATGAGCCGCCTCGTCCAGGGAAACCAGGCGTGCGCTCTCGGTGCCATCGCCGCCGGATGCCGGTTCTACGCCGGCTACCCGATCACGCCCTCGTCGGAGGTCGCCGAGGCCATGGTTCGGCTCATGCCCGAGCACGATGGCGTCTTCGTCCAGATGGAGGACGAGATCGCCTCTCTCGGTGCGGTGATCGGCGCCTCCCTCGCCGGAGTCAAGGCGATGACGGCCACCAGCGGACCGGGGTTTTCGCTGATGCAGGAGCACATCGGCTACGCCGCCATGGCGGAGATCCCCTGTGTGATCGTCGATGTCATGCGGGCGGGACCTTCCACCGGCCTGCCCACCTCCCCGGCCCAGGGCGACGTGATGCAGGCTCGCTGGGGGTCGCACGGCGACCGGCCGGCAATCGCCCTTGCACCGGCATCGGTGCGCGAGGTCTTCGACCTCACCGTGGAGGCCTTCAACCTCTCCGAGAGGTACCGCACACCGGTGGTGGTCATCTACGACGAGGTCGTCGGCCACCTGCGCGAGGGCGTGGATCTGCCCGCCTCGGTTCTCGCGGTGGAGCGGGCCAAGCCCGCTTCCGGCCTAGACGAATATCTGCCAAAAGCCGTCTCCGAGGGCAGCGTTGCCCCCCTGGCTGCCTTCGGAGACGGCTACCGCTTTCACGTGACCGGGCTCACCCATGACGACCGCGGGTTCCCCACCACCGACGCCGGCCAGGCGGGATCGCTGATCGCCCGCATCCAGCAGAAGGTGGACGGGAACTTCGAGGACATGACGGAGAGCTTCATGCTCGACGACGCCGAGGTAGCAATCTTCGCATACGGCATCGTGGCGCGGGCTGCTCGCGAAGCGATTCGCCAGGCGCGGTCCGAAGGCCTGCGGGTGGGTCTGATACGGCCGATCGCCCTGTGGCCGTTCCCGGCACGAACGATCCGCTCGGTTGCCGAGAGCGTCGAGACGATCATCGTGGCAGAGATGAACCTCGGCCAGATGGCCGGCGAGGTCGAGAGAGCTGCCGCGGGGCGGGCGGAGGTTTCCGGCCTGTACCAGGCAGACGGGGCTCCACTGTCGCCGGATTCACTGCTCGACGCGATCCGAGCCGCCCACCGCCAGGAGGTCGCCTCGTGACAGACGTCCGCAAATACCTGCGTGAATGGGCGATGCCCACCGTGCTTTGCCCGGGTTGCGCCCACGGCATCGTTCTCCATGCGTTTCTCGACGCGATGGACCAACTCGCCATCGACCCGGACAAGATGGCGATGGTGGCCGGCATCGGATGCAGCAGCCGGCTGGTGGGCTACGTGGACGTCTGCACCCTGCACACCACCCACGGACGCGCCCCGGCGTTCGCGACCGGGCTCAAACTGGCACGACCGGAACTCGAGGTCGTGGTCATCACCGGTGATGGCGACGGTCTTGCCATCGGCGGCAACCACCTGATCCACGCGGCACGGCGCAACGTGGACATGACGATCATGCTGTTCAACAACGGCATCTACGGGATGACGGGCGGCCAGGTGGCTCCCACCGCCTTGCTCGGCGCCAAGGGGACCACCGCCCCGCTCGGGTCGACCGAGACGCCGTTCGATCCCTGCAAGCTGATGATCGGCGCGGGGGCCTCTTTCGTCGCACGTGCCATGGCTTCCAACCCGCACATGCTCACCGACGTGATCGCCAAGGCGATCCGACACCGCGGACTGTCCTTCATAGAGGTCATGTCCACCTGTCCCGAGTACTACGGCCGCTACAACGAGATCGGCGGCGGCCCGGAGATGCTCGCCTGGCTGAGCCGCCAGGAAGCCGGAACCGCCGTGGCGCTTTCTGACAAACGCGGTGTCAACCACGTACCCGTCCCGCCAAAGATGGCCGGGCTGGCGACCGGAGTCCTCTATACGGAAGAACGCCCGGTGTTCACCGGAAAAGTGGGAGTTCCTGCATGAGGCCCAGGACGGATGTCCGCCTCGCCGGCGCCGGTGGCCAGGGCGTGGCCATGGCAGGAAAGATCCTCGCCGAAGCTGCCCTGATGTCGGGAAGGCACACTGCCTTCTCCCAGGTGTATGGGCCGGAGTCGCGGGGCGGGGCGAGCCGATCCGACGTGGTGATCAGCGACTCGGAGATCGGTTTCCCGCTCACCCGACACCTCGACGTTCTGGTGGTCCTCACCCCTGAGGCTGCTCGGAAGTTCTCGGTCGGCCTCGACAACGGCACCCTGGTGGTGGCGGACGAACGAGCTGCCGAGACGGGCTATCCGATCATCGACACGTCGAGGAGGATCACCGGTGGCGTGGTCGCGACCGGAGTCGTGGCCCTCGGCGTTCTCGAGTCGTTGTCTTCGCTCGTCGGAGTCGAAGCACTGGAGCGCGCCGTGATAGCTCTGGCACCGAAGCAGCACCGTGATGCCAACCTGCGAGCGATCGCCTCCGGACTCGAGATGGGAGCAGCCAGATGACCACGACCGCGGAAGGCACCCAGACCAGGGAACGGATCCTCCGGGCAGCCGCCGCCCTCTTCAGGGAGAAGGGCGTCAACGGAGCGAGCATGCAGGACCTGGCCACCGCCGTCGGAGTGACCAAGTCGAGCCTCTATCACCACTTCCCGAGCAAACAGGCCCTGCTCTCGGAGATCCTCGAACTGACCGTCAATCGCGTCGACCCGATCCTCCGCAAGGTCGCAGGATCGGACCTGAGCGCAACCGAGAGGCTGCGGCGCGCCGTCGAGACGCACATCATCGAGTTGATACGCGACCAGGACAACCTCACCTGTTTCGTGGAGCAGGGCCGCTACCTGGAGCCCGCCTACATGGAGGCCTACAAGTCCAAACGGGATGCATACGAGCGGTCTTTCCGCGACATAATCGAGGACGGAGTCGGGACCGGCGAGTTCAGAGACGTCGATGTCCGGCTGGCCAGCATGGCGATCCTCGGCATGTGCAACTGGATGATCCATTGGTACCGCCCGCGTGGCGAGAGAAAACCCGCGGAGATAGCCGCCGAGTTCGCCCAGATGGCCATCGCAGCCATCGAGGACGGCGGATGACCGGAGCACTCGACGGGATCAAGGTCCTCGACCTCTCGATGGGGGCAGCAGGACCATCGTGCGCCATGTACCTGGGCGACATGGGCGCAGAGGTGATCAAGGTCGAACCTCCCGGCGGCGAATGGGGGCGGATGCTGGGACCCCCGTTCATCAATGGCGTGTCGGCGGCATTCCTGGGGATAAACCGGAACAAGCAGAGCATCCTCATCGACCTCGCCAAACCGAGCGGAGCGCGGGTGATCCTCCGTCTCGCCCGGACCTGCGATGTCGTCATCGAGAGCTTCCGTCCTGGCGTGGCCGACCGATTGGGAATCGGGTACGAAGACATCAGGGCGCTCAACCCGCGGGTCATCTACCTGGGCATCTCCGCCTTCGGGCAGGAGGGTCCATGGCGGGACCGCCCCGGCGTGGACGGAGTCGTCCAGGCGATGAGCGGGATCATGAGCGTCACCGGGTCGGAGAACGGCCCTCCCGTGAAGGTGGGAGTCCCCGCCGGCGACATGGTGGGCGGAGCCTTCTCGGTCCAGGCGGTCCTCGCCGCCCTCTTCGCCCGGGAGCGCACCGGTGAGGGCCAGCGGGTGGATGTCTCTCTTCTCGACGCACTGCTCGCCTTCCAGGTCATCCCGGTCTCGATGTACCTCGCCACCGGTGAGGAGTTGGGGCGCCAGGGCAGCGCAGCTCCCTACGCCTCTCCCAACGAGGCCTACCCGACGAAAGATGGATACGTCATGGTCGGGGCATATACCCCGCAGCGCTGGCATTCCTTCTGTGAAGCCATCGGACACCCCGAGTTGGAGACCGATCCCCGGTTCGCCGAGAACGGCGACCGGGTCAGGAACCGGCCCGAGTTGAGAGCCTTCCTCGATCCGGTCTTCGCCGACCGCACCACCAACGAGTGGGTGGAGATCCTCGACTCGTTCGACATCCTCTGCGGGCCCCTCCTCGGCTACCCGGAGTTGTTGAGCCACGAACACGTGGCCGTCCGGAATTCCATCCTGCATTTCGATCACCCTGATCTGGGGCCGATCCACAGCGTCCCGGTGCCGGCCCGCATGTCGCTCACACCCGGCGGGCACCGCCGGCTTCCGCCGGCCGTCCCGGGCGAGGATGGCGTCGAGGTACTCGAAGGAGCAGGATTCACCAAAGACGAGATAGAGGCGCTCTTCTCCGAGGGCGCAGTCCAATGAGAGGAGAACCGAATGACCACTGAGACGGCCGTCTCCGAAGACACCGTCCTCTTCGAACGCGACGACGCCGTCGCCGTGATCACCCTCAACCGGCCCCAGGCACTCAATGCTCTCACCGTCGAGATGCTCGAGACCCTCAACCGGTTGGTGGACGAGATCGACGCCGACCTGGGCATCCGTGCGGTCGTGCTCGCCTCAGCCGGCGAGAAGGCCTTCTGCGTAGGCGCCGACCTCAAAGGGCGTGCACAGGAGTACGAGGAGGGCGCGGCCGAGGATCCGATGGGAACGCTCATCCGGGGTCTGTTCAGGAACCTCGAAGGGTTGAGTCGTCCGGTGATCGCCGCCATACGGGGGTATGCCCTCGGGGGCGGCCTGGAACTCGCGCTCGCCTGCGATCTGCGCATCGCCGGGGAGGGTTCGCGGCTGGGACTGCCCGAGGCGAAGGTCGGGAGCCTTCCCGGTGCCGGCGGCACCCAGCGTCTCACCCGCCTGGTCGGGCCGGGCTACGCAAAGGAACTCATGTTCACGGCCGAACACGTACCCGCAGCCGAGGCCTACAGGATGGGCCTGGTGAACCGGGTCGTGCCCGATGACGAGGTCCTATCCGCCGCCAAGGAGATGGCCACGGGCATAGCCAAGAAGGCACCGCTCTCGCTCGCCAAGATCAAGAAGTTGGCGAACAAGGCGACGGACACCGACCTCGAAGAGGGCCTGGGACTCGAGTCGGCTGCCCACGCCGAGCTGAGGGCGAGCGAGGACCGCCAGGAAGGCATCACAGCATTCGTCGAGAAGCGAGCGCCGCAGTGGCGCGGGCGCTGAGAAAGGAAGCACCGTGAACGTCAAGGATCGGGTCGCCATCATCACCGGCTCCGGCCAGGGCATCGGAGAAGGCATCGCCCAAACCCTCGCGGCAGCCGGCGCCAAGGTCGTCGTCAACGACCTCACCGACGAAAGGGCCGAGGTCGTGGCCTCGCAGATCCGCGACGCCGGATTCGACGCCCTGGCGGTGGGCGCCGATGTGTCTGCGGCGGCGGGAGCCTCCGGCCTGGTCGAGCGCACACTCGAGGCCTACGGCAAGGTGGACATCCTCGTGAACAACGTGGGC
>JBFGRR010000032.1:0-10606 GCA_041567215.1 Acidimicrobiia bacterium
AGGGGACCCCGCGGCGAAGCCGCGGGGTAGGAGGGCTCTACGCCCCGGGGGTCACTTCCACTACCAACCCCGAACCGAGGTTGGGAACGCCGGGCTGGTTGAACGGGACGTAGACGGTCCCCCGCACCAGGGAGGAATCGATCCGCAGCGGAAGCTCTGCCTCGGCCACATCGGTCTTGACCACGACGGTCTCGGCATCGGCCACGCCGAGTTTGGCGGCGTCGTCGGGGTGAAGTGCCGCGAACCCGCCCGGCGCCAGCGGGGCCACCGATTTGCCGTGACGCATGAGCACCCCGTCGTCGTACATCGTGCGTGCGTAGTGGAGCACCATGGGCGCCCTCTCGGGCTTCCCCGCCACGTCGGCGGGCACGTATTGAAGGGGCTGGGGGATCCCGTCGAGCGGTAGCACCGCGCCGTCGGGTGCATCCCACTCGAGGAACTCCCAGTTCACACCCTCATAGGCGGGGGCGACATGGGCGATCTCCGCGGTGATCGCCTCAGCCGACTTCAGGCCCAGTTCGACACCCAGGCGGCGACCCAGGTCGTCGAGGGTGGACCAGTCAGGCCGCGACTGGCCGGGGCTCGGCACCACCGCGTTCATCTTCTGAACCCTGCCTTCGACGTTGGTGATCGTGCCGGACTTCTCGCCGAACCCGTCTGCGGGGAGCACCACGTCGGCAAGCCGGGAGGAATCGGTGAGGAACTGGTCGAACGCGACGATGAAATCGGCCCCGCCGATGTCGGCACCCGAAGGCATGTCCCGCACCGGATCGGCACCCATCAACAGCAATGCCTTGACGTCGCCTGCCGCAACGGCCTCGACGATCCCCCGGGCGTCCTTGCCGGCCACGGTGGGGAACTCGCCCCACTCCTCGGCCAGGTTTGCGCAGCCGATGGCCGAGATCGAGGCGCGGCCTGGAAGAAGCGTCGGCGCGACACCCATGTCGAGGGCGCCGTAGACGTTGGACCGGCGCGCCAGCGGGAGGACCTTGGCATCCGGCAGCGTCCGGATGAACGCCGCCACCGCCTCCGCCAGCCTCGGTGACTCGGTGTAGCCGGTCCGACCGATCAGAGCGACCACGGGTCCGCTGTCGAGTGCCTGGCGCGCCGCAGCGAGGGCACCGTCGCCGGCCTTGAGCGCAGCGAGGATCTCGGGGCCTGAACCGGGCTTGTAGGCGAGCGTGTGGGTTGCCCGGTCGTGCAGGCCGGTGGTCCGGGGATGGACGACGATCAGCGTCGCACCCAACTCCTGGGCGGCCCTGCGCACTCGCAGATAGAGCGTGGGATGCTCCTCCTTGAGGTCGGGGCCCCACACCAGGATCGTCCGGGCGGCGTCCAGGTCGTTGATGGTGGCGCGATCGGCGACTGCGGCGAGGAACTGGGGATCGAGGCCGTCATCCATCTGGCAGTCGAGATGGTTGGATCCGATGGCCACCCGCATGAACTTCGAGAGGGCGTACGCATCCTCGTTGGTGCCGCGGGCGCCGCCCAGGGCGGCTATCGAGCCGGCGCCGTGCTCGGCTTTGATCGCCGCCAGCTTGGAGGCCACCAGGTCGAGAGCCTCCGCCCAGGATGCGTCACGGAACCCCCCATCGGCCTCTCTGACCTTGGGCACCCTGAGTCGATCCTCGGCGTGGATGAACTCGAACCCGAACCGGCACTTGTCCGACAGCCATCCGTGATTGGTGGCATCCGAGTCGACGCCTTCGATCCTCAACACCTCGTTCTGAGACGTATGGACCGAGATCCGGTCCCCCGTCGAGCAGTGCTGGCAGACGGAGTTCGCCTTCTTCAGGTCCCAGGGACGGGCCCGGAAACGGTACGGGGTGGCCGTGAGGGCCCCCACAGGGCAGATCTGCACCGTGTTGCCCGAGAAGTAGGACGAGAACGGCAGGTCGGGGAAGGTGGTGACGTTGGTGGCGTTGCCACGGTCGGCGAACTCGATGAGCGGGTCGCCGCAGATCTCGTCGGCGAAGCGGGTGCAACGCGCACAGAGGATGCAGCGCTCCCTGTCGAGGTTCACCAGGGCGCTGATCGGCACCGGTTTCTCGTAGCGGCGCTTGATCTCCACGTACCGGGACTCCCCCGGCCCGTACGACATCGTCTGGTCCTGCAGAGGGCACTCACCCCCCTTGTCGCAGACGGGGCAATCCAGCGGGTGGTTGATCAGCAGGAACTCGAGCACGGCTTCCTGGGCGCTCTTGACGGTCTCGGTGCGGGTGTGGACGACCATCCCGTCGGAGATCGTGTTGGTGCAGGAGGGGACCAGCATCGGCCCGCGCGGCGTCTCGATCTCGACGAGGCACATGCGGCACATGCCGACGGGATTCATCCGCTCGTGCCAGCAGAAACGGGGGATGTAGGTGCCGTTGTCCTGGGCCGCCCGGATGATCAGGGTTCCCGCCTCGGACTCGAACTCCTCGCCATCGACGGTGATCTTCACGCGCTCAGCCATGGTCCACCCCCATCGGGCATCCCCCACCCTCGATGTGCGCGAGCACCTCGTCCTTGAAGTACTTGGTGATGCTGATGATCGGCGAAACGGCGGAGGGTCCGAGCGGACAGATCGTGGTCATCTTCGGAGGCCAGTCGAGACCGATCGAGATCCCGTCGGAGATCTCGATGAGGAGGTCGAAGTCCACGGTGCGGCCACTTCCGCTCTCGATCCGCCGCAACACCATTTCGAGCCACGTCGTGCCTTCCCGACACGGTGTGCATTGGCCGCAGGACTCGTGCGAGAAGAAACGCACGATCCGTTCCGCCGCCTTGACCACGCAGGTGGTGTCGTCCATGACCACGACGGCGCCGGACCCGAGCATCGAAAGCGCCTTGCCGGTGGCGTCCTTGGTGATCTCGAGGTCGAGGTGCTCGTCCGGCACGAACCACGGCGCCGAAGCACCCCCGGGTATCCAGCACTTGAGCTCACGGCCGCCGGGGATGCCGCCGCCGACGTCGAAGATCAACTCCCGCCAAGTGATGCCGTGGGGAAGCTCGTAGTTGCCCGGACGCTCCACGTGGCCGGAAAGGGAGAAGAGGAAGGTGCCTGTGTCCAGGTCGTGGCCGAGCGCCTTGTATTCGTCGGCTCCCCTCTCGAGGATGTGGGGCAGGTTGGACACCGTCTCCACGTTGTTGACGATGGTGGGGAGCATGTAGAGGCCCTTGGCGGCCGGGAAATAGGGCGGCTTGAGCCGAGGTTCGCCCCGCAGGCCCTCGAGAGAGTTGATGAGCGCGGTCTCCTCACCACAGATGTAGGCCCCACCGCCCAGGTGGACGGTCACCTCGAGGTCGTAGTCGGTTCCGAATATCCCCTTGCCGAGGTAACCCTTGGCATAGGCCTCGTCCACGGCCCGTTGAACCCGCCGGGCCGGCTTCGGGTACTCGCCACGGATGTAGACGAAAGCGTCATGCACCTCGTTGGCAACCGCGGCGATGATGATGCCCTCGATCATCTGATGGGGGTCGCGCTCGAGCAGTTGACGGTCTTTGAAAGTCCCGGGCTCTGACTCGTCACCGTTGATGACCAGGTAGGAAGGCCGGGCCGGAGCGAGGAAGCTCCACTTCATCCCGGCGGAGAAGGCGGCCCCGCCGCGGCCCAGCAGACCGGAGCTCTTGACCAGCTCGACGAGTTCGTCCCTGGTCATGCCCATGGCCTTCTTGGCCTGAACGTATCCGCCGGTGGCCTCGTAGCGGTCCATCGTGTTGCTGTCGGCGGGGTGGTCCGACATCCGCTTGGTGATCACCGAAGGATGGGCCTTCACTCGTCGCCTCCGGTGGTGCCGTAGGGCTCGAACGCCGGGTAGGGGCCGGTTGCGCCGACCCCCTCCGAAATCGCCCAGTCGAAGCTGGTGCGGCTCCCGAAGAGCTCCTGCATCTCGTCTGAGAGGACCGTGTCAGGGCGGGCCTTGCGGAGCCAGCGAACCAGCTCACGAGCCTTCTCCGGGGTGAGGCCCTCGATCAACTCGTAGTCCACCTGGACCGCCGGTGCCCCGCCGCAGGCGCCGATGCACTCGACGTGCTCGACAGAGAGAAGGCCGTCGGGGTCGGTCTCGCCGTGAGGGACGCCGGACTCGTCTTCGACGGCGTGGAGGATGTCGTCGCCTCCCAGGAGCATGCACGAGATCGAGGTGCAGCAGGAGATCAGATAGCGCCCGGTCCGTTCGCGCTTGTACATGGTGTAGAAGGAGGCGACGGCCTGGACCTGAGCAGGCGAGATACCCACCCACCTGCCCACTTCTTCCATGCCCTCTTCGGTGACATGCCCATCTTCGGCCATGGCCAGGTAGAGCAGCGGCATCACCGCGGAACGCTTCTTGGGATAGCGGGCGATGATTTCCTTCGCCCGCTGCTGGGTTGACTCTGACCAGTACGACATCGGCGCTGCGATAGTAGGGAATCGGTGCCGGAGGGGAGAAAACGAGCCGCTCGAGCGGTGAGTTGTGAGTTGTGGGCCCACCGTCTTGACTCGGAGCCCATGAAGGTCGGCATCCAGCTCCCAGAAGTCGAGTGGCCGGTGCGCTGGCGCGACCTCGCCGAGATGTCTCGCCTGATCGAGGACAGCGGCTTCGACTCGATCTGGGTGGGTGATCACCTTCTCTACCGCGACTCCGACGGCGTCGCGGGGGCCAGGGGGCCGTGGGAGGCCTGGTCGCTGCTGGCTGCCATCGGCGCCATCACCAACAGGGTCGAGATCGGACCGCTGGTGGCGGCGACCGCGTTCCACGCACCCGCGATGCTCGCCAAGAAGGCGGCCACCGTCGACGAGATCTCCGGCGGGCGTTTGATCCTCGGGCTCGGTGCCGGCTGGAACAAGGTCGAGTTCGAAGCCTTCGGGTTCGCCCACGACAGGCGGGTGAGCCGCTTCGAGGAGGCCCTGACGATCATCCGCACCCTCATCCGCGAGGGGAGGATCGACTTCCAGGGGGCCTTCTACACCGTGGAGGGGGGCGAACTCCTTCCTCGAGGCCCGCGTGGCGCCGGACTGCCATTGATGATCGGGTCCACGGGCCCGCGCATGCTGTCGATCGCCCTCCCCCACGTCGACCTGTGGAACGGTTGGTTCGACGACTACGACAACGATCCATCGCAGCTTCCCGCGGTCCTCGCATCGATCGACGCCGCGTGCGAGGCCGCAGGCAGGCCAGAAGGAGCGGTCGGCTACACCGTGGCACACCTGCTCCAGTTCGGATCGGCGCCACAGCGGCGAAACAGCCTGAACCCGGTCACCGGCCCGCCGACACAGATGGCCGACTCGTTGCACCGGATCGCCGGCGCCGGCGTGGAACACGTGCAGTTGGTGCTCGACCCGATCACCATCGAAACCGTGGAGGCTGCCGGACTGGTGCTCGAAGCGCTCCGGGCCTAGCCGACCAGCGACCGAACCTGGCGAACGGCGACCATCAGTGGCGCCACGTCGTCGACGGGTTCGGATTCGACCCGGCGCAGGAATCGCACCAGCCTGGCGACACCGGCTGCACGAGTGACCAGGAAGTGGTCACAGACCTGGGTGGCCTCCCGATCCCCGGCGAGCTTGAACGCCGCCTGGGAGAGCTCGCGTCGAATCGCCGTCAAGTCGTCGAGCAGGGTGCGTTTTGCCCACCGCTGCCAGTTGGAACGCCCTCGAAGTGACATGGCGATCCTCTCGAGTTTGTCCAGGCCGAGAGCCTGGCCGATTCCCGCGAAGACGGTGCTGACCTCCTCGACAGAGCGTGAGGTCGATGCGGCGACGTCGATGATGTCGGGTGCATGGAGCAGATCGCTCACGTAGGCGATGGACCGGGCGATCGGGTCGGGGACTCCGGCGTCGCTCAGCCGGCCGGCGGTGCGCTCTCGCTCACGGGCCCACTCGGCCGAACCCGCCGCTGCCAGGCCATCCTCGATCGACGCGAATGCCCGGGCCCTCTCCTTGACGCTCTCGTCGAGGACCGTGGCGTCGGGATGGGCCAGGTGCCAGCGGGTCGTCTTGTCGACCAGACGATGGAGTTCCCTCCTGACCAGGGTGAATGTGGCGACATCCACCTCTCCGAACAGTCGCTCCGTAGCGTCCCATCGATCGGTGGCGCCTGTCAGATCCCGGGCAACCCGGTAGGCGGCGACGATCTCCGGAACCGATGCCGAGGTGTCCGAGGCGAGGCGCTGAACGAAGGTGGATCCACCTGAATTGACTATGTCGTTGGCGAGCAGCGTGGCGATGATCTCACGGCGAAGTGGGTGCTCCTCGACGCACCCGGTGCACCGCTCGACGACCGCTTCCGGGAAGTAGCCGGCCAGATCGCCGAGGAAGTAGCGGTTGTCGACGAGATCGGACTCGATGAGGCGGTCATAGATGTAGCGCTTGGCGTCCACCAACAGCACGGCGATCTCAGGACGTTCCAGACCGATCCCTGCCCGGGCACGTTCACGCATCTCGTCGGTCGGCGGGAGTCCCTCGAGTTCCCTCACGAGGATCCCTGCCGCCTCGAGCGCCCCCATCAGGGCCTCGTAGTCCTCCATGCGGTCGGTGGAGAGGTCTTGCTCGAGGGAGATCATCTGGGCCTGGAGGAAGTTGTCGTAGAGGATTCGCTCGACGATCTCGGAGGCGACCGAGGCGATGAGTTCGTCGCGTTCATCGGCACCGAGGATGCCCTTGGAGATCCCGACGCCGAGGAGGATCTTCAGGTTCACCTCACGATCCGAGCAGTCCACGCCACCGGAGTTGTCGATGAAGTCGGTGTTGACCCGACCACCGTTGCGGGCGAACTCGATGCGACCCTGCTGGGTGAGGCCCAGGTTTCCGCCCTCGACCACCACCTTGCACCGCAGTTCGGAGGCACTCACCCTCACCGGGTCGTTGGCCCGGTCACCCACCTGCTCGTTCAACTCCGTGGACGCCTTGACATAGGTGCCGATGCCGCCATTCCAGAGGAGGTCCACAGGCGCCTTCAGGATCCGGTTGATGAGTGCTGCGGGAGTCATTTCCACGTCTTCGATGCCCAAGACCTCCCGGGCCCTGGCACTCAGGGAGACCTTCTTCGCCGAGCGGTCGAAGACCCCGCCGCCATCCGAGATGAGGCTCTCGTCGTAGTCCGCCCAACTGGAACGGGGCAGGTCGAAGAGGCGCTTGCGCTCCTCGAAACTGGCCCTCGGGTCGGGGTCCGGATCGATGAACACGTGCCGGTGGTCGAAGGCGGCCAGAAGCATTATGCGGTCCGATCCCAGCATGCCGTTGCCGAACACGTCCCCGGACATGTCGCCGATCCCGATGGCTGAGAAGGTGTCCACGTGCGGGTCCTTGCCCATCTCCGAGAAATGCCTCTCGAGCGACTTCCACGCCCCTCGCGCGGTGATTCCCAGGGCCTTGTGGTCGTAGCCGGCCGAGCCACCCGATGCGAAGGCGTCACCCAGCCAGAACCCATATTCGGCGGCTATCCGGTTTGCGACGTCGCTGAAGGTGGCTGTTCCCTTGTCCGCCGCCACCACCAGGTAGGGATCCTCGCCGTCATGGATCTTCACCCGCTCGGGATGGACGACCTCGTTGGCCACCAGGTTGTCGGTGATGTCCAAGAGGCCCCTGATGAACACCTCGTACATCTGCTGGACCCTCTCCCGGAGAGCCGCAGGGTCGACCGGCCGGCGGGTCAGCACGAATCCGCCCTTCGCTCCGTTGGGCACGATGACCGCGTTCTTCGTCATCTGCGCCTTCATGAGGCCGAGCACCTCGGTGCGGTAGTCCTCACGCCGGTCGGACCACCGGATGCCGCCGCGGGCAACCGGGCCACCCCGCAGATGGATGCCTTCGACTCCCGGGGCCAGGACGAAGATCTCGGCCATCGGGTATGGACGGGGCATGTCGGGCACCAGACGGGAGATGAACTTGAGCGATAGCGCCGACCTGTCCTCCTGGTAGGCGTTGGTTCGCGCCGTGGCTTCGATCAGGCCGACGAACGCCCGCAGGATCCGATCCTCGTCGAGGGATGGGATCGCCTCCAGTGCGGCCAGGACGCCGTCGCGGTGAGTCGAGTAACCGGACTCGTCCACATCCGGATCGAAGCGCTCCTCGAACATGGCTACGAGCACGGCAGACAGTTCCGGGTGCGAGTTGAGGGTGTCGTTGACGTAGGAGATGGTGAAGACGGGCGAGACGCGGCGCCAGTAGGTGCGGTAGGCGCGCAGGATCTCGACCTGCTTGTGGGTCAGTCCGGCGGTCACCACCAGCCGGTTCAGCGAATCTGAGGCGGTCTCGTTGGCCCAGACGGCGCTCAGCGCCGCTGCGACACGATCGGAGCACACCGCCAGGTCGAGGGGTTGGCCGTCCGGGCCGAGCACACCGAAGTCGTGGATGTAATGGGTCCCGGTGCGCCCGAGACGGGTGGGCACCTCCTCGACGACGACCAGGCCCATGTCCTCCATGGCGGGCACCAGCGAGGTGAGCGGAAGCTTGCCCCCGGCGCGGTAGAGGGCGATGCGTGTGAGGGGCTCCACGCCCTCCGTCGACACGTCGTTCTGAAGGCCCACGACGAACGACCTCGGCGATCCGGAGAGGACGTCGAGCATCGCCACGTCTCCCGCCGCCAGCTCGAGTGAGGTCGAGGTCGTGTAGTACTCCGGAAAGCTGGGAACCCACTCGGCCGCCAACCGGCCCCCCTCCGACTCGCCGAGTTGCTGCACCAAGAGCTCCTCGAGGCGGTCCTGCCAGCTCCGAGTCGCATCGATGACGTCCAACTCGAGCTTCTCGTAGTCGACTTCCTCGATCTCGCCGGACGGCACCCAGACCGTGAAGTGGATCTGGGCGTTCTCGCCCTCCCCCAGCGCCAGGTGGTACTCCACCGAGGCGCCCCCGAAACGCTCGAGCATCATCGCCTGCAGACGCTTTCTCAGATCGGCGTTGAACCGGTCCCTGGGCATGGCAACGAGCACGGAGACGTTGCGCTGCAGGAGGTCCCGCCTGACGAAGATCCGCACCTGGCGACGTTGCTGCTGCGCCATGAGACCTACGAGCGTCTTGCCGAGATCCTCGGTGGAGGCGGCGAACAGGTCGTGCTTGGAGAATCCGTCGAAGAGTTGGGTCACCGCTTTGGCGTCGTGCGATCCCGGGATGAGGTCCTCGCCGGCCAGGATGTCGTTCAGCTTCTTGCGCAGCACCGGGATCTTCGACGCCGGCTCCATGTAGGACTTGGAGGTGAAGAGCCCGAGCAGGCGCGCCTCGCCGTTCGTCTCACCATCAGGACCCAGCAGCCTCACCCCGACGTAGTCCATGCGCGCCCGCCGGTGCACGGTCGAGGCCCGGTTGGACTTGGAGACCACCACCAGATCGCCGGATCGATAGCGATCTGCCAGGGCCTTCGGGAGGTCGACGAGGAGTTTGGGCTCGGCCAGGTTCGATTCGGAGTCATCGTTCAGGAGGCCAAGGCCCGTATCCGGGACGATCTGCACGGCCCGGCCGGATTCGGTGTCGAACAGGCGGTATTCGCGGTAACCGAGGAAGACGAAGTTGTCGTCTTTCAACCAGTGGAGAAGAGAACAGGCCTCCTCGACCGCCTCCCTGTCGATCTGGCCCTCGCTGATACGTGCCAGGTCGACCATGCGATCCACCCGGCCAACCATGGCGTGGAAACCCTGTACCACCCGCCTCACGTCGAAGAGCACATCCCGCAGCGACTGTTCGATTGCAGGGAGATCCGCATCGAAGAGCCGTCGTGAGAGTTCGTGATGCTGAACCGACTCGCGAGCGGTGGTGTGGCGGGCGTGGCGTACCGCCACCAGTCGCCCATCGGCGTCGCGGTCGATGCCCACGACGGGATGCAGCACTCTCGCCACGTCGACCCCGACGGCATGAAGCTCGTTGGTCACGGAATCGATGAGGAATGGGCTGTCGATGGAAACCACTTCGACCACGGTGCACCCCGGGTCGTAGCCGTGTTCATCCCGGGTCGGGTTGAACACGCGAACCGCGAACGGCTCGGTCCTGACAGCGATGAAGTCGAGCAGACTCCGCACCTGGCGGTAGGCGTCCTCACTGTCGATCGAGCCGAATTCGGGCGGAAGGCGGCGCAGATAAGCCTTGGCCAGGGCCTGCAGGTTCTCCCTCACGTCCTCGGGGGCGTCCTTTTCGATCAGTTCTAGAACGTCCTCGGCGAGACCGGGTGTGCTGGTCAGGATGTCCACAGGGCAAAGGTAGTACGACCCATGCGATCCGGCCGTCCGGGTCTCAGCGGTCGACGTCACCCATGACTGGATCGAGCGATGCGATGGTGGCGACCGTGTCGGCGATCAACGAGTCGCCCATCATTATCGGCAGGGCCTGGAGATTGGCGAAGGACGGCGCCCTGGTGTGCATCCGCCAGGGCTTGCCGCCGCCATTGGACACCATGTAGCAGCCCAGTTCACCGCGAGGCGATTCGACTGCCACGTAGGTTTCTCCGGCAGGCACGAGAAAGCCCTCTGTGAAGAGCTTGAAGTGGTGGATCAGCGCCTCCATCGACTCGTCGATCCTCTGGCGCGGGGGCGGTGTCACCTTCCGGTCGGTCACGCGGTAGTCGCCCTTCGGCATCGCCGCGGCCACCTGCTCGACGATCTTCAAGGACTCGCGGATCTCCTCGACACGGACCCGGTATCGGTCGTAGACGTCGCC
>JBFGRR010000033.1:0-10474 GCA_041567215.1 Acidimicrobiia bacterium
AGCCGATCGCCGTCTACCTCATCCCTCTGGCCATCCACCAGTTCGAGACGAGGGAATTCGATGGGCCGGTGCCGATCACCGTCTGGTACGACGAGGGCTCTGCCGGCGAGGTCGCCGGTCTCTCGGCCCACGGGGCGATCATCGAAGTGCTGTCGGGGTGGTTCGGTCCATTCCCCTACGACCGCACCGGGGCCATCGTGTTCGACCCGGCCAGCGAGTTCCTGGCCGCCCTCGAGACCACGCCGTACGCCACCTACGACCGGAACATCTTCCGGTTCACAGGTGTGGGAGTGGTGGCCCACGAACTCGCTCACATGTGGGCGGGCAACTCGGTCCGCCTCGAGGCCTGGGACGACATCTGGCTGAAGGAGGGCCTCGCCACCTTCGCCGAGTGGCTGTGGGCGGAGTCCAGCGGCGGGAGCGCCGAGTACCAGTTGCAGGTCTCGGCTGCGAGGGCCGCCGTCATCCAGACCCTGAGCCAGATCACCCTGCCTCCGATGGGCGCACCCAAGTCGGGAGGCGACCTCTACAGCGTCCGGTCCTACGACCAGGGCGGACTCGCCTTCGCGTCGCTGCGGGAGATGCTCGGCGACGACGACTTCCGGGCTTTCCTGCAGGAGTGGCTCGGCACCTACGCGGGCCAGGCGGCCGGCACCGACGAGTTCCTGGAACTGCTGGGAGCCCGCCACGGCGATGAGCCGGTCGCCATGATCGAGGCCTATCTGACCGCCGTCGGCATGCCGCCGGGGCTGGAGGAGTCGGGCTGATCAGTGCTTGAAGTGGCGCCTGCCGGTGAGAACCATCGCCAGGCCCCGCAACTCGGCCGCGCCCACGACGACGTCATCGCCGCGTGAGCCTCCGGGCTGGACCACGGCGGTGACCCCCGCCTCGGCGAGCGACTCGATGGCATCGGGGAACGGGAAGAAGGCGTCCGACGCGGCAACTCCCCCGGCGCCACGCCCATCCGCCTGGATCACCGCCCGGTCGGCCGCCCCGACGCGGCTCTGGTCCCCTGCACCGATCCCCACCGCCTGCCCGTCCCGGGCGATCACCACCGCGTTCGACTTGGTGTGGGCCGCCACCCGCCAGGCGAACCTGAGGTCCGCCCACTCGCTCTCGCTTGGATGCCGCGAGGTCACCACCTTCCAGTCGTGATCGACGGTGGCGTCGTCCCATGCCTGGGCCACGAATCCGCCGTCGACACGGCGCAGATCCACGGACGGACGGATCGGAACTGGTGCCTCGATGACCCGGAGGTTCTTCTTGGAGACCAGCGGGCCGGAGTCCATCACCCGAGGCACCACCACCACTTCGACGAACCCTGCCGCAGCGATCGCCTCGGCGGTGGCGAGGTCGAGCGGCCGGTTGAAGGCGATGACGCTTCCGAACGCCGAGAGAGGGTCACAGTCCCAGGCCCTCGTGAACGCATCGGCGAGATTGGAGGCCTGGGCCACCCCGCAGGCGTTGGTGTGTTTGACGATGACGCACGCCGGGATCTGGAAGTCCTGCACCTGGCGCCAGGCCGCATCGGCGTCCACGTAGTTGTTGAACGACATCTCCTTGCCCTGCAGCTGGTGGGCGCCCTCCCACCACGACCCGTGGTCGATGGTCCGGTAGGCGGCTCCCTCCTGATGGGGGTTCTCCCCGTATCGGAGGAGCGAATCCCGCTCCAGCGCCAGCACCATCCGCTCGGGAAGGGTCTCGCCCCTGCCGAGCCAGGAGACGATGGCCGCGTCGTAGGCGGCGGTGTGGAAGAAGGCCTCCTCCGCCAGCCGCAACCGGAGTTCGTCGGGGAGGCCGGACCCCTCCACCGCGGCAGCCACCTCGTCGTACTGGCGCGGGTCGGTCACGACCCCAACCCAGGCGTGGTTCTTGGCCGCGGCGCGCACCATGGCCGGACCGCCGATGTCGATGTTCTCGATGACCTCGGCGGTGCCGATCCCATCCCTGGCGATCGCCTCACGGAAGGGGTAGAGGTTCGAAACGACCAACTGGAATGGTTCGATCCCCTGCTCCTCGAGGTCGCGGAGGTGGTCCTCAGAGCCGATGTCGGCCAGCACCCCGCCGTGGATACGCGGGTGGAGGGTCTTGACCCTGCCGCCGAGGATCTCCGGCGCACCGGTCACATCGGCGACCAGCGTCACCGGCAGGCCCGCCTTGCGGAGTGCCTCGGCGGTTCCTCCCGACGACACCAACTCGACTCCCGCCGCCACGAGACGACGGGTGAACTCCTCGAGGCCGGCCTTGTCCGACACCGACACGAGGGCACGGCGCACCACCACGTCAGCCACTCCAGATCACCTCTCTGCCCCTCACGGCCAGCTTGCCGCCGGCGAGGGCTTTCACCACCAGCGGGAGCACCCGGTGCTCGACCTTCTGGATCCTGGCGTGGAGGGCGTCCTCGGTGTCTCCGTGCTCCACGGGCACCGCCTCCTGGAGGATGATCGGGCCGTGGTCGACCTCCTCGTCCACGAAGTGCACCGTGACACCCGTGAGCTTGACCCCGTGCGCCAGAGCCTGCGGCACCGCGTGGGCACCCGGGAAGGCGGGGAGGAGCGCCGGGTGGACGTTGATCATCCGGTGCGGGAACCGCTGCACCGCCCCGGGACCGAGTATCCGCATGAAACCGGCCAGGACCATGACGTCGGCACCGGAGGCGTCCACCGCATCGCAGACGGCGGCAGTGAACGAGTCCCTGTCGGTGTGGTCACGCCAGGCGACGACCGCCGTAGGGATGCCGGCGGCTTCGGCCCGTTTCAAGCCTTTCACACGGGGCCGGTCGCTGAGCACGAGGACGATCTCGGCCCCGAAGCCCGGGTCCGCCGCCGCGGCGTCGATGAGGGCCTGGAGGTTGGTCCCCGAGCCCGAGATGAGTACTGCGATCTTCATGAGATCTCCTTCGCCAGGGCCACCGCCAGGCGCTGGTATTGGTCGATGTCGTTGTAGGCCTGGGCCGAGATGCGCAGCATCCTCCGTGGCCAGGCCGGCCAGATGAAGACGGGCACCTCGAAGCCGGCCATGTTGAGCCGTTCCGTCGCCGCATCGACGACCGACTGCGGCTGCAGTCCCTCGCCGTCCGGAAGCGGGATGGCTGCCATCGAGCCGAGCATGTCATCGGGAGCCGGCGGTTCGATGCCGAGCGTCTCACAGATCACGTCGCGGCCAGCCAGCACCAGGTCGTGGTTGCTCCGCCTCAGTTCGGGCCAGCCTCCCGGAAGCAGAGACCCCATGAAACGGATCGCTTCGGGAACCGAGAGAATGGCGGAAGGATCCTCGGTGCCCGTCCAATCGAACAGCTTGTGGAAACGCGGCCTGCCCAGGCGGGGATCATTCCAGCCGTGGCTGATCGACAGCGGAGCCAGTTCGTCCTGGCGGTCGGGGCGTGCGTGCAGTAGCGCGGCGCCTTTGGGCGAGCAGATCCACTTGTGGCAGTTGCCGGTGTAATAGGAGGCCCCGAGGGCTTCCAGGTCGAGGTCGAGCATCCCGGGCCCGTGGGCCCCGTCGATCAGCACCCTCACCCCCTTCGCCTCCGCCTCGGCGACGATCCGCTCCACGGGCATCACCAGCGCCGTCGAGGACGAAACGTGGTCGATCAGCAACAGGCGGGTGCGGGGGGTGATCGCCCCCAGCACCAGATCCGCCACGGTGTCCGCGGCGTCGATCGGAAACGGGATCGGGACCACCACGATCCGGGCTCCCCAGCGGGAGGCGACGAACTCGAGGGCATTGCGGCAGGCGTTGTACTCGTGATCGGTGGTGAGGAGTTCGTCCCCCTCCTTCAGCTCGAGCGAACGCAGCACCGCGTTGACACCAGTGGTGGCGTTGGGGACGAACACCAGGTTCTCGGGATGCGAACCGACGAAGTGGGCGAGCTCGTCGCGAGCCGACGAGATGTACTCCTCGAGCCGGCGCCCGAAGAAGTCGGAGGGGTTGGTCTCGATCAGCGCCCTCCAGCGAACCTGCTCCTCCAATACCGGTATCGGAGCGGCGCCAAACGAGCCGTGAGTGAGGTAATCGACGTTCTCGGGCAGCAGCCAGTGCTTTCGGGCGTCCACACCCCAACGGTAGAGGAAACGATCAGGCGCTCAGACCGCCATCCGTCCTGCTGGCGAGATACATTCGCGAGACACGGCCTGGACGATTCTGGAGGCGATGGACATGGACGGTTACGGCCTGGTGCTGCGCTTGCTGCACATTCTCGGAGGGGTCATCTGGGCAGGTTGGGCGTTCTCGCTCGCCCTGTTCGTGGGCCCGGGCGTCGCCGCCGCCGGCCCCGAAGGTGGAAAGACGATGCAGGCGATCGCCGCCA
The DNA here is from genome assembly GCA_041567215.1 of Acidimicrobiia bacterium. Taxonomy (GTDB): domain Bacteria; phylum Actinomycetota; class Acidimicrobiia; order Spongiisociales; family ZC4RG35; genus JBFGRR01. The sequence continues at coordinate 4,310 of JBFGRR010000033.1, forward strand.
AGACCAAGCTGACCCAGACGATGTCCGTGGCACCCCTGCTGGTCGTCATCACCGGCATCCTGCTGTTCTGGAGGGTCTCCGGTGAACTGAGTTCGGCCTGGCTCTCGTCGGGGCCGGGAGTGACGCTCTCGATCGGGGCGCTCGCCGGGATAGCCGGCTACGTGCTGGCGGCGGCCGTGATCGTGCCGTCTGCGAAGAGAATGGCTGCGATGGGTGCGGCCGCACAGGGCGGACCGCCTTCATCCGAACTGCTCGCCGTTCGCGACAAGATCACCAGATACGGCCAATACGTCGCGGTGCTGCTTGCCATCTCGGTGGTGACGATGGCGATCGCCTCCACGGTCTGAGGTCCGTCGGGGTCACTCGCCCTTCAACGCGTCGATCCGCGCCGCCAACTTCTTGGCCTTGCGGTCGAGTTTCCCGGCCGCGGCCTTCCATTTGGCCCGCTTCTTCTTCGACTTGGCCGACTTGGCCTTCTTCCGGGCCTTCTTGGCCTCGAACTTGGCGAGCTTTCGCTTGGCGGTGAGTTTGAGGATGGCCTCTTCACGGGCGTCGGCCCTCTTGTCGATGCGACTCAGGAGCGTTCTCGCCCGGCTGGGCCCGAACCCCGGGACGGCCACCAGGTCCTCGACCGTGGCGGTCTCGAGCGCGGCGAGGCTGTCGAATCCGGCATCGCTGAGGGCCTGGGCGCTCGTCGGTCCGATTCCGGGGATTGCGAGGAGTTCTTCGGAAGGCATCCTGGTCTATCGGCTCCAACACCGGGGGCTCTTGAGCCTATTCGCCTGAAGACTCAGGTGGGCTGACGCTCCGTGGGAAGCGGCTGATGGAACAATCCGGGCGGGACCTCGGCGCCGGCCCTTAGCAATGCCAGGTTCCAGGATGGCGAGAAACCCAGTGCCCAACGGAGCAGGCCCACCACGGCCTTTCCGGCCAGGCGGCCGCCGGGTATGGCTCGCACCCCGAGTACCTCCTTCACACGGGCAGGGAGCGTGGCCACCGCACCCGCGTACAGGAGGCCGTAGCCGAGCTTCAGACCCGGGCTGAGCGGCGGGTTGCGCAGGAAGTCGACCGCATCGGCCATGCCGGCGGTGGGGACCAAGTCGGGGTGGCCTGCCACCCAGGCGGCCAGGTCCTGGGCCGTGTCGGGCATCGGGTCGGCATCGAGAAGCGCCCCCACGGCCCGCTGCTCCTGGACGAACCGATCGGCCTGTTCGACCGTCAGCGGCTCGGCGCCGTAGGCGAGGTAGGTGGAAAGGAAAGAGTCGGTGAGGACGTTGTGGACCCAGGCGGCGTGGCCAGGGTTCCCGGCCGAGTACTCCCGTCCGCGCTCCGAGACGCCTTCGACCGGCCGGTGCGCCCTGCGCACCAATCGCACCGCCGCCTCGACCTCGGGCATGGCGCCATAGGTGGTGGCGGTGACGTAGGCCGAGGTGCGAGACAGGCGCCCGAGAGGGTCGGCCTCGTAGCGCGAGTGGTCGGCGACACCCGCCATGACCTCCGCGTGGGCGGCCTGCACCAGGAGCGCTCTGACCCCGCCGACGAAGGCGGAGACGTCGCCGATCACCTGCCAGCTGACCGAACCCGGCCCGAGCAGGCCGGCATCACCGGCGTAGGACAGCGAGTCCGCCAGCGGATAGGGGGCATGCCCGAACGGCGACGTCGCCGAAGAGAGGACCCGGTTGCGGAGCTTGGTGAGCACGTGGGCGATTTTCCCAGTGCTCCCGACTTAGGCCAAGGCCGCTCAGCCGAGGGCTTTGATCATCGCGGTGCCCATGTCGCTGGGCGTCTCGGCCACCACGATCCCGGCTTCCTGCATGGCGGCGATCTTCGCCGCTGCGGTGCCCTTGCCTCCCGAGATGATCGCCCCGGCATGGCCCATTCGCTTGCCGGGAGGTGCGGTGGTTCCGGCGATGAAGCCGGCGACCGGCTTGCGCATCTCGGATCGCACGAAATCGGCGGCATCCTCTTCGGCGGTGCCGCCGATCTCCCCGATCATCACCACACCTTCGGTGTCCGGGTCGTCGTTGAAGAGGCGCAGCACATCCACGAAGTTGGTGCCGTTCACCGGGTCGCCGCCGATACCGACGGCGGTGGTCTGACCGAGGCCGAGAAGCGTCAGTTGGTGAACCGCCTCGTAGGTGAGGGTCCCCGAGCGGGAGATCACACCGATGCGGCCCTTCTTGTGGATGTAGCCCGGCATGATTCCGATCTTGCATTCCCCGGGGGTGATCACACCCGGGCAGTTGGGCCCGACGAGGCGGGTCGAGCCCCCCTCCATGTACCGCTTGGCCTTCACCATGTCGGCGACGGGAACGCCCTCGGTGATCGCGACGATGAGATCGATGCCGGACTCAGCGGCCTCCATGATGGCGTCCGCGGCGAACGGTGGCGGGACGTAGACGGCGCTGGCATTGGCTCCGGTCGCGGCGACGGCTTCGCGGACGGTGGCGAATATCGGGACCTCGACCCGGTAGGTGTCAGGCCGGCCGGGAACACCCGAGTGATCGGTCTCCCCTTCGAAAACCTCAACCGTCCCGGCCTTCGTCGGGTGCACCGCTCCCACGGTGTTGGTGCCGTAGGCAATGGACTTGTCGGTGTGGAACTGGCCGGTCTTGCCGAGTCCCTGGACGATGACCCTGGTGTCTTTGCTCACGAGGATGCTCACTGGGACACCCCCTTCCCGGCCAGCTCGATGATCTTCAACGCACCGTCCTTCATGTCCTCGGCCGCGACGAGGTCGAGTCCGGAGTCCCTGAGGATCTGCTTGCCGATCTCCACGTTGGTGCCTTCGAGACGAACCACCAGCGGAACCTGCAGGCCCACCCGTTTCACCGCGGCGACGATCCCGGTGGCGATGACGTCGCAGCGCATGATCCCGCCGAAGATGTTCACGAAGATCCCCTGGACGTTGGGGTCCTGGGTGATGATCTCGAACGCCTGGGCGACCTGGTCTTCGTCGGCGCCGCCGCCCACGTCGAGGAAGTTGGCGGGTTCGCCACCCACGTGCTTGATGGTGTCCATGGTGGCCATCGCCAGGCCGGCCCCGTTCACGAGACAGCCGACGTTGCCATCGAGCTTGATGTAGGTCAGTCCCGCCCGTTTGGCTTCGAGTTCAGCCGGATTCTCCTCGGTCTGGTCGCGCATCGCCTCCACCTCGGGATGGCGGAAGAGGGCGTTGTCGTCGAAGGCCATCTTCCCGTCGAGCGCCATGACCCCACCGGCCTTGGTGACGACCAGCGGGTTGATCTCGATCAGATCCGTGTCGAGCTCGACCGCTGCATCCGCGAGAGCCTTGACGAACTTCACGAAGTTCTTGTGGGCAGCACCCTCGAGGCGGAGCCCGAGGCCGAGACGTGCGGCCTGGAAGCCGGCCAGGCCGATGGCCGGGTCGATGATCTCCTTGAGGATCTTGTCTGGCGTGTCGGCGGCGACCTTCTCGATCTCCATGCCGCCCTCGGTGGAGGCCATCACCAGATTGCGGGACTCGGCACGATCAAGCAGGACCGACAGATACAGCTCGCGAGCGATGTCGATCCCCTGCTCGATGTAGAGCCGGTTGACGGTCTTGCCCTCGGCGCCGGTCTGGATGGTCACCAGCGTCGAACCGAGCATCTTCGTCGCCAGATCCCGGACCTTCTCCTCCGCGGCCTCCACCCCGCCGCTGAGGCCATCGGTCACGACCTGGACGCCACCGAGATCCGGGTGCTCCTGGAACCGCCCCTTGCCTCTTCCACCGGCGTGGATCTGGCTCTTCACGACGATGACCGGGTTACCGGACTCCTCGATGAGCGGCCGGACCGCGGCCACGGCCTCGTCCACGGTGGTCGCCACTCGCCCCAGCGGGACCTCGATTCCGCGGGCAGCCATCAGCTGCTTGGCCTGGTGCTCGTGGATCTTCATTCTCTTCCCTTCTCCCTACCGCTCCGGGATGCTCTCTTCGACCCAAGCGGCGATCGCTCCCAGCGGCGCTCCCGGCGTGAAGATCTCCGCAAGACCCTTCTCCTTCAACGCCTCGGCATCCGCTTCGGGGATGACGCCACCGCCGAACACGATGATCTCTGCGGCATCCCGTTCGGCGAGGATCTCGACGACCCGGGGAAACAGGGACATGTGGGCGCCGCTCAGTGAGGAGAGACCGATCGCATCGACGTCCTCCTGGAGGGCGGTCTCGACGATCTGCTCCGGCGTCTGGTGGAGCCCCGAGTAGATCACTTCGTGACCGGCGTCCCGCAACGCACGGGCGATGACCTTGGCGCCGCGGTCGTGCCCGTCGAGGCCCGGTTTTGCGATGAGGATGCGGCGCGGCACGGGCTGAGAGGTTAGTTCGGCCCGGATGCCCAAAACCCGGGGCCCGCAACTATGTTCACGCCATGGCCACATCCAACCTCCACGCCCTCTCGATGGCCGGACAGAGCGTCTGGTCCGATCAGATCTCCCGCTCGATGCTCGACTCTGGCGACCTGAAGGGCCGCATGTCCGTCGATGCCGTCACCGGTGTCACTTCGAACCCCTCGATCTTCCACGCGGCGATAACCGGCAGCGAGGACTACGACACGGAACTCGTCGAGCTGGCCGCGACCGGAGCCTCTGCATCCGAGATCGTCGCCTCTCTCATGACGGCCGACCTGCAGCAAGCCTGCGACGTCTTGAGGCCGGTGTGGGACCGCAGCCGCGGACGCGACGGCCACGTCTCCGTCGAAGTCGATCCCGAACTCGCCAACCAGACCGAGCCGACGGTCGACGAGGCCCACGCGTGGGTGGGGCGCATCGCCCGCCCCAACCTCTTGGTGAAGGTCCCCGCCACCAAGGAGGGTGTCCCGGCCATCCGCAGGTTGATCTCCGACGGGGTGTCCATCAACGTGACCCTGATCTTCTCTCTGAGCCGCTACCGCGAGGTCATGGAGGCCTACCTGGGCGGTCTGGAGGACCTCCACTCCAACGGCGGCGACCTCGTCACGGTCGCCTCGGTGGCGTCGTTCTTCGTCTCCAGGGTCGATTCCGAGGTGGACGGCAGGCTGGAGGCGATAGGCACCCCTCAGGCTCTGGAGCTGAAGGGGATGGCGGCAGTTGCCAACGCCCGCGCCGCCTACGAGGAGTTCCTCACCGTGTTCCGGGGACCCCGGTGGGAGAGGCTGGCGGCAGCGGGAGCGCGAGTGCAGCGGCCGCTGTGGGCGAGCACCTCGACCAAGAACCCCGAATACCGGGAGACTCTCTACGTGGACACGCTGGTGGCGCCGCACACGGTCAACACCATGCCCCTCGGCACCATCGACGCCTACCAACAATACGGGCCGGCCAAGCCGCGCATCGTCGGGCCCGAGGAGATGGCCAAGGCCCGCACCACCCTCCAGGAACTGGGGAACGTCGGGATCGACTACGACGACGTGGTGGACGTCCTGGAGCGGGAGGGTGTGGACAAGTTCGTCAAGGCGTGGCGGGATTTGCTGGCCGACGTGGAGAGAAAACGGGTCAGACCCGCTTGAGCGGAGCCCAGGCGAGCAGCAACCGCTTCTTGCCTTCCCCGTCGAACATCACCACGGCCTCGGCCCGGTCGCCCGAACCGATGATCTCGCGCACCGTGCCGAGCCCCCACTTGTCGTGGTCGACGCGGTCGCCGGGTTCGATCTCGGAGGCACCCAGCGTGTGGGCGGGGCCGGTGACCCGCTCCGATGCCTGATCCCGGCGACGGGTGCTCACCTTCTCGAGCAGCCGATCGGGGATCTCCTTCAGGAACCTCGAGACCGGGTTGTAGTTGGTGCTCCCCCACAGCGTCCGGCTCCATGCCGAGGTGAGGAAGAGCCGATCCTGCGCTCTGGTGATCCCCACGTAGGCGAGCCGCCGCTCCTCCTCCAACTCCGCGGGATCGCCGAGCGAGCGCATGTGCGGGAAGACACCGTCCTCGAGGCCGATCAGGAACACCACCGGGAACTCGAGGCCCTTGGCGGTGTGCAGGGTCATCAGAGTCACCGACCCGGCCCCCTGGTCGAGTTCATCGACGTCGGACACCAGGCTCGCCTGTTCGAGGAAAACCTCCAGCCTGCGGTGGGTGTCCATCTCGTCGAAGTGGTCTGCGCCGTGGACCGAGCCTGCGTTGATCTCCTCGAACTCGGCTGCCACCGACTGGAGCTCCCTCAGGTTCTCCATGCGGCCGAGGGCCTCGATCGA
>JBFGRR010000034.1:0-10307 GCA_041567215.1 Acidimicrobiia bacterium
CCTCGCCATCGGCGTTGCCCGCGATCATCGCGAGTTCATCCGCTTCGACAACCTCGACTTGTACGAGCGGCTGATCCGCGAGGGAGCATGGTGGGATTTCGTGGATGAGATCGCCGCCCATCTCATCGGTGAGGTCCTCGCCGCCGAGCCGGAACGGATCAACCCGGTTCTGGAGCAATGGATCGGCGACCCGTTCATGTGGATCAGGAGGACGGCGATCCTCGCCCAGCTGGGCCGCAAGCAAAACACCGATGAGGACATGCTCTTCGGGTTCGCGGCGCGCCGGGCGGATGAGACGGAGTTCTTCATCCGCAAGGCCATCGGATGGGCGCTGAGGGATTACGCCAGAACCAACCCCGACGCGGTCAGAGCCTTCCTGAAGACACACGAACTCTCGGGTCTATCGAGGCGGGAGGCCTCGAAACACCTCTGAGACGCTACGCGACCTCCCAGGTCCCCAGCGACCGGATCAGCTTGGCCATGTCACCGGGTCCCTTGCGGGCCTGGGCATCCACCAATTGCTGCGCCATTGCCTCGTCGTACACGGGCCTCTTCACGTCCCGGAAGATCCCCAGAGGCGTCGGCCCGTAGGGGCCATGGGAGAGCCTGCTCAGAGCGAAGGCCAACGTCGGGTCAGGCCTGGTCGGATCGTGGACGAGGATCTCGGAGGGATCTACCGAGTCGGTGTCGACCACTCGGGCGCTGCCGTCCTCGAAGACGACCGCCTTGGTCCCGTCGTCGAAGATCACCGGTTCGCCCGCCACCAGATCGATCCGGTTGTGGACCCGCTCCTCCTTGCCGGTGAGCTGGATGAAGGCCTTGTCGTTGAAGACGTTGCAGTTCTGGTAGATCTCGATGAAGGCAGATCCGGGATGGTCGTAGGCGCCCTGCAGCGCTGCCAGCGTCCCGTTTCTGTCCATGTCGAGGGTGCGGGCCACGAAACTCGCCTCTGCCCCGAGCGCCAGACTGATCGGGTTGAAGGGGTAGTCGATGGAGCCGGCCGGCGTGGACTTCGTCAGCTTGCCGGGCTCCGAAGTGGGCGAATACTGACCCTTGGTCAAGCCGTAGATCTGGTTGTTGAACAGAAGGATCTTGAGATTGACGTTGCGCCGTAGGGCATGGATCAGATGGTTCCCGCCGATCGAGAGCGCGTCGCCGTCTCCGGTCACCACCCAGACCGACAGGTCAGGGCGCGAGGAGGCGAGACCGGAGGCGATCGCCGGCGCCCGCCCATGGATTCCATGCATCCCGTACGTGTTCATGTAGTAGGGGAACCGGCTCGAGCAGCCGATGCCGGAGATGATGGCGATCTTCTCTCTGGGCACGCCCATCGAGGCCATGAAGCTCTGAACGGCGGCGAGGATCGTGAAATCCCCGCATCCCGGGCACCAGCGGACCTCCTGATCCGTCTGGAAGTCGGCACGTGTGTAGGTCGTCATGATTTGATCATCTCCAGGATCTTCTCGGTGATCTCGCTCACCTTGAACGGCTCGCCGGTGACCTTGTTAAGGGCGACGGTGTCACAGAGGAAGTGGGCACGCAGCATCCAGTGGAGCTGGCCGCTGTTCATCTCCGGCACGAGGATCTTCGGATAGCGCTCGAGGATCTCGCCCAGGTTCTTGGGGAATGGGTTGAGATGACGCAGATGTATGGAAGCGACCTTCTCGCCGGCGAGGCGAACCCGCCTGCCTGCAGCCCGGATCGAGCCGAGGGTGGATCCCCAACCGACGACGAGCAGCTCGGCGTCCTCGTCCCCGAAGACCTCGAGGTCGGGGATGTCGTTGGCGATGTTGGCCACCTTCCAGGCCCTGGTGTCGGTCATCAGCTGGTGGTTGGCGGGCACGTAGGAGATGTTCCCGGTGACCGAGTCCTTCTCCAGGCCTCCGACTCGATGCTCCAGTCCCGGTGTCCCGGGGACCGCCCAGGGACGTGAGAACGTACCCGGAGTGCGCAGATACGGCAGGAATTCCCCGTTCCCGTTGAGCTCGGTGGCAAACGGCACCGAGATGTCGGGCAGCTCCGACAGGTCGGGGAGTCGCCACGGCTCCGAGCCGTTGGCAACCATGTTGTCGGAGAGGAGCATGACCGGGGTCATGTACTTGAGGGCTATCCGGGCTGCTTCGATCGCGATGTCGAATGCATCGGCCGGCGACGCCGCGGCCAGCACCGGGATGGGTGCCTCGCCGTGCCGCCCGTAGACGGCGAACAGCAGGTCCGACTGTTCCGGCTTGGTGGGGAGCCCGGTCGACGGGCCACCCCTCTGGACGTTGATGATGATGAGCGGCAGTTCGATCATGAACGCGAGCGAGATGGCCTCGCTCTTCAGGGCGATCCCCGGTCCCGACGAGCCCGTGACGGCCAGTGAGCCCCCAAAGGCGGCCCCGATGGCGCTCCCCACGCCTGCGATCTCGTCTTCCGCCTGGAATGTCCGCACCCCGAAGTTCTTGTGCCGCGACAGTTCGTGGAGGATGTCCGACGCGGGCGTTATCGGATAGGTCCCGTAGAACAGCGGAAGCTTGGCGGCTTGAGCCGCAGCCATCAGGCCCCAGGCGAGCGACGTGTTGCCGGTCACGTTGGTGTAGGTGCCCGGCTTCAGGGTCGCCGGCTTGATGGTATAGGTGGTCTTGGTGGCCTCGGTGGCGAATCCGTAGGTGTACCCGGCCTTGAAGGCGAGGCTGTTGGCGGCCGCCACCTCCGGCTTCTTGCCGAACTTCGCCTCGACCCACTCCAGCGTCGGGTCCTGTGGGCGATTGAAGAGCCAGGCGAGAAGGCCGAGGGCGAGGAAGTTCTTGGAGCGCAGCACGTCCCGACCGCTGACGCCGCTGTCCTTGACCGCCTCTTTGGTCAGCTCATCCATGGGGACTTCGATCACCTTGTAGCCGACCAGGGACTCGTCCGTCAGGGGGTTCGTCTCGTAGCCGGCCTTGGCGAGGTTGCGCTCGTCGAACGCGTCTCTGTTGACGATGAGGGTGCCACCCTGCCGGAGGTCCTTCAGGTTGGTCTTGAGCGCCGCCGGGTTCATGGCGACCAGGCAGTCCGGCTGGTCGCCGGCGGTCAGGATGTCGAAGTCTGCGATCTGGACCTGAAACGAGCTGACTCCCAGCAGCGATCCGGCAGGTGCACGGATCTCCGCCGGGAAGCTGGGGAGGGTTGCAAGGTCGTTGCCGAATGTGGCGGAGGCGTCTGTGAAGCGGGCTCCCGCCAGCTGCATACCGTCGCCCGAGTCACCCGCAAACCGGATGACGACCTTGTCCAGTTCTTCTTGCGTGAGAGTGGCCGTCTTCTCACTCATTCGGCCATCGTCCCTTCTCGGTGTTTGTGCGCCGCATCCAATCCCTGGGAAAACTGCGCCTGTTCCGCGGGAGTGTAGACCCGGCCCGTGCAGACCTTGTCAGACCCCCGGGGAGGCGATGATGCCGTGGCTTTCCAGGGTTGCGGCAACGTCCAGCAGCCGGTGCTCGGCCCACCACGGTGCGACCAGTTGAAGGGAGGGCGGCGGGGAGTTCCCGGACGGCAGAGGGAGGGCGATGGCCGGACACCCGATGTGGTTCACGAGGGCTGTGAAGACGGCGATGGCGGCTCGGTGTGAGACTTCGCCGCGCAGGGTCTCGACGGTGTCCACGCCGATGACCTTGCGGGTGGCGCCCGTCGTGGGTGTGGCGATCAGATCGAACCTCGAGAATGCGGCAGCCGCTCGCTGTTTCAGTCGCGAGCGCCACTGTTGCGCGGCCACGTATTGGTCGAGCGTGACCCGCATCGCCGCCTCGAGGCGGGTCCTCACCTCCGGCCCGTAGTCGCGGCCATCGTCGAACCACTGCCTGTGAACAGAGGCGGCCTCCGCCGCCGACAACTCCTGGATCATGCCCGGAGGTGCCAGCTCGGGGTCCTCGAACTGCTCGACGGTCGCTCCGAGGCCCTGTAGCCGAGCCATGGCACCGGCAAAGGCGACCGCAACGGCCTCTGTGACCGGTGCGTCATCCACCCACGGAAGGGGTATGCCGATCCGCACTCCGTTCAGGTCCGGCGGGCCGGCGCCGGCGTGCGTGACGCGCCGATCGACCGACCAAGGATCGTCGGGATCGTGGCCGGCGATCGCCTCGTAGGCGGCGGCGAGATCGGCGGTGCTCGCTGCGAGTGGTCCAACGGTGTCGAGGGATGCCGCGAGTGGGAACACGCCCCGCAACGGCACTCTTCCGTGGGTGACCTTCAGTCCGAGGATCCCGCACAGTGCGGCCGGTACCCGCACGGATCCCCCGGTGTCGGTCCCGATGGCGATGGGCACCTGGCCGGCGGCGACCGCTGCTGCCGACCCGCCCGAGGAGCCGCCGGGGGAGAGGAGCGGATCGAGCGGGTTCCTGACGGATCCGAACCAGTGGTTCTCCGAGTTGAAACCGTATGCGAACTCGTGGAGTCCCGTCCTCGAGATGATCACCGCACCGGCTGATTCCAGACGCTCGATCACCGGGGCCGATCGATCGGGAACCTGCCTGTAGAACGACGACCCGCACGTGGTCGGCACGCCACTCTGGTCGATCAGGTCCTTGACGGCGATGGGCACGCCGGCGAGAGGTCCGGGATCGCGCCCCGCGGCCACCTCTGCATCGATGAACTCTGCCCGGGCCAGCGCGTCATCGAGGATGTGGGTCGCCACGTTGAGGCGCTCTTGTTGGGCCCGGGTCAGCGTCAAGGCCCCGGCCACCGTGTCTCGGGCCGTCCTCGTTCCCCTCCGCACCTCCGAGGCGATGGTCTTTGCCGAGATCACCAGGAGACGCGTCGCCCCGTGGGCACCAACGAGATCCACGACCGGCCTGGCGGCACATGCATCGTCTCGCCTTCGGGTGTGGAGAGCTCGAAGTTGTCGGTGATCCGGTAGCGGCTCCACGAGCCCTCGATCACCTTGCCGTCGGCGAAGACCAGCGCCCTTCCCGACCCCAGCGTCTGGCTGGCGGGGACGGAACTCCCGCCCACTCCGGCCGGTGGGGATGCCGTGTACTGCTCCACGAAGAGGACGACCAGGGTCTCCACGCTGATCTGGGTCCTGTTGCCGCCCTTGTCGATCCAGCTGTGGACGACGCCGTTGGTCTCCCGGTCGTAGCCCGCGCCGGTCCACGTCCAGCCGGCGAGCACGTTGGATGAGAAGCTCATCTCGATGTCGGTGGCTTCTTCGGCCCCTTCGGGCATCGGGCCGAACTCCCACATCGCCACCGGCGGGTCGTCGGTGAGCTCGCGTCTGTCGGCTACGCCCCGCAGCAGGTTCGAATCGGTGTAGAGGTTGTGCGGAGCCACCCGGCTGCTGATCCTGAACATCCCGGGTCTCACGTCACCGATCAGCGGCACCTTCGCCGTGTTGATCTTGGAGGTGACCCAGTCCTGTGCGCCGGAGATCGCGAACACCGCTCCGATCGGCTTGACGAGAGTGGGATCCGTGGGGCGACCGGACCGCACCGGCCCGATGTAGTCGCTGTCGGTCGAGTGGAACACGGCCAGGAACCTGGAGGTTCCTCCTTCGACCAGCAGCTCGAAGACCGTGTCGGCGACCTCGAGGCCGGACTGCGGCCGGGCACTGGGGTGGTTGTCGATCTTGATAGCGATGGCCCGGCGCTCCGTCTGCTCCGGCTCGGCAGGCAGTCCGGTGAGGGGCCAGACGGTCGAGGGGACGGTCGTGGTGGTGGTGGGGGCGGTGGTTGTCGTCGTCGGGACCGTGGTGGTGGTCGTCGTGGTCACCGTGGTGGTGGTCGTGGTCGGCTCGGCCGCCTGGCCGCACGCGGCCAAGAGCACCGCGAGCAGCAGAACGCTTCGAGGGAACCTGGATGCGCGCCGGTTCAACCTGTCTCGACGCTCCCGTGAACAGGCAGATGGGGCGCGGCGTCTTCCGGGTTGTCCACCGCGATCGCCAACTCGATGCCTTCGCTGTGCGAGTTGAGGACATAGAGGGCGTCGATGTTCACACCTGCCCTGGCGAGCTGTCGTGTGACCTTGGCCAGCTCTCCTGGTTCCCTCGGGATGTAGGTCGTCAGAACCCGGTGCTCGGTGGCGCCGAGTCCGGATTCGGCGAGCGTGCGTCGGGTGACGTCGGCGTCGTCGACGATCAGCCGGACGATGCCGACGTCGTTGCCGCCCCAGGCAGCCAGCGCCTCGATGTGCACACCGGCGTCGGCGAGGACCTCGGTGAGCCGCGCCAGGGACCCCGGGCGGTTGCTGAGTCGAACCACGAACTCCGTCATATCTTCAGCCTAGGCGTCTGCGAACCCGACGTGTGAACGCGGGCGGCTCACTCGCCGCAGCTGACTCCGGCGGCCACGGATTCGACGAGATCGGCGGGTGAGATGCCAGTGACCGCACCGATCAGGAACCCGGCGCCCGGGAAATCCACACGGAAGAAATCGCCCAGAAATGGGTCGTCCTCGACCGTCAGCAGGTCGCCGTAGAGAGAGCGCAGGTCACCGACCGTGGTCCCGATCCCTGCGTCCTCGGCCGTCACCAGCGCCAGCGGATCGGAGTCGTCCTCGAACGCACCACTGTTCACGTAGGCAGCGAAGTGACGCTTTCCCGCAGGGCCCCAGTCCGAGGCGCCATCGGTCATGAACACCTGCAGGGAGTGCCAGCGCACGAACCTGACGGTTTCTCCCAGGCAGGTTCCGTAGACCGACGGTTGATCGACCCACCCGGTGTCATCGTCGGGATTGCCGAGCAGCAGAGCCAAACCCCGGAAGGTGTCCTCGGCGTCTCCGCCGAAGAGGAACTCGCCCAACCCGTCTGGCCTCAGGGTGAGGATCTCCTCCACCGTCTCGACTTCCGCCGTGGTCGTCGTCGTGGTGTCTGCGGTGGAGGATGTGGTTTCCGGAGGGGAGGTCGTCGGCGCGGTGGTGGTGTCGGGGACCTGTGGTTCTGTGGTGGCCGGCACAGGTGTGGTCGTAGTGGTGGTGGCGGGAGCCGACCCACCGGCGGCGAGGAGGGCCACGGCCACGGCGGCGCCGGCGACGAGCACGATCAAACCGATCAGGACGGCGCGTTGACCCGGGCTGAGCCGGTCGAAGTAGGCACGCAACACGGTCAGCGAGAGGCTAGTGGGGCCAGGGAGCCGAATCGCCGCGCCGGCCAGTACCTCCACACCGCCCGGTACATGCCGCTGGTGGGGATCGGTCCGAGGGTGCGTGAGTCTGCGAGCGTCTCCAGCCGGTTGTCCGACAGCACCCATACGTGTCGTTCGGGGATCCGGTGGGGGGGCCCGGCCACACGCTTGACCATCCAGAACCCGGCCCGCTGCTCGAACACGACGATCTCACCCGGTCCCGGCGACTCATCACGCCTGGCGATCAGGTAGTCACCGGGGAGGAGGGCAGGTGCCATTGACATGTCTGCGATCTCGAATCGGCGCATCGGTTGATCCAGGCTGGGAGTATGGTCTCGAACTCGAAGAGGAGGTATCCAGGTGTTCAGACCGAAGACCATCGCCCATGCTCACTGCGATCTCTACTGCGGGGTGTACGACCCGGCCCAGGCCAAGATCGAGGCCATGTCGGTCTGGAAGTCGGCCGAGAAGTATCAGGCCTCCGAGGACCCGGTCTTCCGCGACAGGGCCGTGCTCATCAAGGAGCAGCAGGCCGAGTTGGTGAAGCACCATCTATCGGTGCTCTGGACCGACTTCTTCACGGCCGATCACCGGGCCGAGTTCCCCGTCCTGGACGACCTCTTCTGGAGGGCCATCCATCAGGCGGGCGTCGCCAAGAAGTCGATGGATCCTGCCGAGGGAGAGAAGCTCGTGGGGTTGATCGATGAGATCGCAGGGATCTTCTGGCACACCGAGAAGGCGAAGGGGATGGGGGTCTACCCACCGTCCTGATCGTCGAGGGCGTCGTCATCCAGCTTGACGAAGAGCGGCGAGACCGGTCCGAGCGGTGACCCGGGTGCGAGATCGGGGCGGGCCCACTCGGTCGTGGGACCGAGACCGAGCATCCTCCCGACCCGCTCCGAGGAGAACGGAAGGTAGGGGGCGAAGGCGACCGCCAGCCCGGCTATCGCACTCAGGGCCGTCGAGAGCACCGTTCCCGCCCTCGCCCTGTCCACCTTGACAGCCTTCCAAGGCTCTTCGGCGTTGAGGTAGGAGTTGACCGCCTGAGCGCCTTCCATGGCGCGTCGCAGCCCTGCGCGCAGTTCCACCCTGCGAATCAGCTCCGCCGTCTCGGCGAGAGCGGCATCGACGGACTCCAGGAGGGCGACATCCGAGTCGGTCGGTTCTCCCGAGGGCGGCACCGCGCCGTCGAAGTGTTTGCTCGTGATGGTCAGAACGCGGTTCACGAGGTTGCCCCAGGTGGCGACCAGCTCGTCGTTGACTCGACGCACGATCTCCTCATCGGACAGGTCGGTGTCGTTCTGCTCGGGTAGGGCAGAGGTGATCGCAAACCGGATCGCGTCGGGTTGGAGGCGGTCTGTGTACCAGCCGATGGGGCGGCCGACTCCCCGGCTCGCCGACGCCTTGTCACCCTTGAAGGTGACGAACTGGTTGGCCGGCACGTCGGTGGGGAGGTTCAAGCCCCGATAGCCCATGAGCTGGCAAGGCCAGATGACCGCGTGGAAGACGATGTTGTCCTTGCCGATGAAGTAGTAGCTCTCCGCCTCCGGGTCTTCCCACCAGGCCCGCCAAGCCTCGGGGTCTCCCTGGATCTGGGCCCACTCCTTGGACGCGGACAGATAACCGATCACCGCCTCGAACCAGACGTAGATCCGTTTGCCCTCCCCGAGATCGTTCGCCTCCGGCGGCAGCGGGATTCCCCATTCGAGGTCACGGGTGATGGCTCGATCCAGCAGCCCCTCTTGGGTGAATCCGATCGCCATGTTCTGCACGTGTTTGCGCCAGCCCTCGCGGCTCTCCAGCCAGTCGAGGAGTTGGTCCTGGAACGCCGACAGGCGGAGGAAGTAGTGGGTGGTCGGCTGCATGATCGGTGCGGCCCCGCTCAGGCGGCTCCGGGGGTTGAGAAGGTCGGTCGGATCCAGTTGGCGGCCGCAGTTGTCGCACTGGTCTCCGCGGGCTTCGGTCGATCCACAGTGCGGGCAGGTGCCTTCGACGTACCGGTCGGGTAGGAAGCGGAGCGCCTCGGGGTCGAAGTACTGCTCGCTCGTGTCGGTGGTGATGAAGCCGTGGTCGCGAAGCGTCCTGAACACATCCCAGGTGACCTCACGGTGGTTCTCGGTGCCGGTCGATGTGTACAGGTCCCAGGAGATGCCGAGCTTCTCCCAATGGTCGAGGAACTCGCCGTGGTAACGGTCGACGATCACCTGGGGCTCGACGCCCTCCTGATCGGCCCGAACGGTGATGGGTGTCCCGTGGACGTCGCTTCCGGAGACCATCAGAACGTTGTTTCCCCAGAGTCTGTGGAACCGGGCGAATATGTCGGCGGGGAGGTAGGCGCCGGCGAGGTGGCCGAGGTGGCGGGAACCGCTGGCATAGGGCCACGCCACTGCGACGAGGATGTTCTTGGACATGCGGCGAGGCTAATCCCGGTTCAGGTGGATCGATCCGGGCTTTTTCCGGAACACCAGGTGGCCCCGATCGGCGCCGATGACCCCGCCGATGATCAGGCCGCCTCCGGTCACGAGTGCGCCGGTCACCGGGTCCCCCAGGAAGGCGACGGCACCCACCACGGCGGCGAGGGGCACCAGGTACCCGATGAGGGCGGCTTTGGCGGCAGGGGCGATTTGAACGACCCAGAGGAACATGAAGAAGGGCACCGTCGTCGAGAAGAGACCGAGCATCACCACGAGGATCCACTGGCCCGGGCTGGAACCCGCAAGTTCCGGGTATGCGCCTGCGGGAAGAGCCGACATGGCGATGACGACGGCTCCGGCGACGAACTGCGGCACCACCAGGCGCAGAGCCGAGATGCCTATCGCGTAGCGGCGGCTGAGCGCGCCGCCGATGCCGGCGCCGGCGATCCCCAGGAAGGACAGCGCCACACCGAGTGTGACATTCGACGAGGGACCCGCCTCCTCTCCTCCAATGAGGACCGCCACGCCCGCAAAGGCGACGATCAGTCCGGGGAGGCGCCAGGCCTGGAACCGCTCACCTGCCACCAGATAGTGCGCCGAGGCCACCGTCGCTGCCGGTATGAGAGCGATGAGGATTCCACCGAGGCTGGCACTCAGATGTTCGAGCGCCAGTGTGAAGAACACCATCGGCAGAGCCATGTTGACCGCCCCGAGCACCGCTCCCTTCCAGGATGCCTCCCTGTCCGGCCACCGCAGACCCCCTCCGATGGCGAGGACTGCTGCCAGTCCCACGACCGCGAACGTGAAGCGGCCCAGCATGA
>JBFGRR010000035.1:0-10212 GCA_041567215.1 Acidimicrobiia bacterium
ACGTCGCGCAGTTCCGCCTTCACCGAGTCGGGGATCGCCGACGGGTCCCTCATCTGCTTGAACGTGGGTATACGAATCGACTTGTCACGGGCGACCTTCACCGCCGACGCAAGAGCCGTTACGTACTTCGTGAGGTCGATCATCGGGTTCCCGTCGGTTGTGGGTGATGGGTTATGGGTTGTGGGTTAAGGGTTCGGGTTGTGGGACTCGAGTGCGGCCTGGAGGGCTTCCAGCGTCGGGGTAACCCGCATCGGCTCGGTGTGCGCGATGGCGACGGCCTTCATCGCCGAGGAGACGTCCTTGAGGCCGGACCCGGTCGAGAGTACGACGACCCTGTCGTCGCTACCGATCAAGCCCCGGTCGACCGCGGCCACCAGACCGGCGTAGGCGGCGGCGCCGGCAGGTTCGGCGAACACCCCGGAGCCGCGGGCAAGAACCGGGATGGCGGCGAGGATCTGCTGGTCGGAGACCCTGAGGTACCAACCTCCGGTATCCACAACGGCCGCCATGGCCTTGATGCGATCACGCGGGAGGTCTGCGCTGATCGAGTCGGCGACGGTGGTGGCCGAGATGGCGGGCTTGGTGAGAACGTCCTCGCCGGACTCGAACGCCTGCACGAGGTAATCGCTCCCTTCTGCCTGCACTCCGAAGATCCGAGGAGCCCGCTCGATCCATCCGAGGCCGAGGGCGTCTTTCATCGCCTTGTGGACGCCACCGATGATCGAACCGTCGCCCACGCTGACGAAGATGGCATCGGGAGGCTCCCAGCGGAGTTGTTCGAGGATCTCTAGCCCGGCAGTCTTCTTGCCCTCCGTCATGAAGGGGTTGTAGCCGGTGTTCCGGTTGTACCAGCCGTAGTGGTGAGCCGCTTGCATACAGAGCTCGAATGCGTCGGTGTAGGTCCCGTCGACGAGAGCCACCCGGGATCCATAGGCGAGCAGCTGGGCGATCTTCGCCTCGGGTGCCGAGGCCGGCACGAAGATGACGTTGCGTTGACCCACCGAAGCGCAGAGACCGGCCAGTGCGGCTGCTGCATTGCCCGTGCTGGCGGTGGTGATGACCTCGGCGGCCACCTCTCGAGCCTTGACGACGGCCATGGCACTGGCCCGGTCCTTCAGCGAAGCCGTCGGCTGTCGCCCCTCGTCCTTGACCCACACCCGGGCCACGCCGAGTTCCGAGGCCAGGCGGGGTGCGGCGTACAGGGGCGTTCCACCGACGGTGAGCGGGGGAACCTCGGCCTCCGGGGTGATCGGCATCAGTGCCCGGTAGCGCCACATCGTCTGGTCGGCATCGGCCTCGAGGGACTCCCTGGTCAGGCGGCTCCCGACCAGCTCGTAGTCGTATCTGACATCGAGGATTCCCTCATTTCCGTGATCGGTGCACACGTAGCCGGCCTCGGCGGCGGCGTAGGTCTTGGCGCAGACGACGCAAACGAGACCGGTCACATGGTCGGGAGCGGACGGCCCCGGCTCAGCCATGGACTATCCGGGTGCCGGTCTCGCCGGCCACTGCGCGCTCGATGCTCTCCGGGTTGGTGATCAGGGCTTCTTTGCCCCCACCCTCGAGGAACCTGACCACGGCCCGCATCTTCGGCGCCATGGAACCCTCCGCGAAGTGGCCCCCCTCGGCGAGGTAGCTCTTGACCTCGCTGAGGGTCAGCTGGTCGACCCAGCGCTGGTCGGGTGTCCCGTACGCGAGGGCGACCTTCTCCACGGCAGTGGAGATGAGCAGCATGTCGGCACCGATCTCCAGGGCGAGCAGCGCCGAAGCGACATCCTTGTCTATCACCGCCGCCACGCCGAAGAGGTCTCCGTTCTCATCTGCGACCACCGGGATCCCGCCACCGCCGACACAGATCACCACGACTCCGCTGTCGATCAGCAAGCGGATCACGTCGATCTCGACGATGCGGATGGGTTGCGGCGAGGCAACGACGCGGCGCCAGCCGCGCCCCGCATCTTCCTTGACCATCCAGCCTTCCTCGTCGCGCCTGCGCTTGGCTTCCTGCTCGTCGAGGAAGGTGCCGATCGGCTTCGAGGGGTCGAGCATCGCCGGATCCGTGGCGCTGACCTCCACCTGTGTGACCACGGTGGCGACCAGCTTGTCGATCCCCATGGCCCGGAAGTCGTTGATCAGGTTCTGCTGCAGCGCATACCCGATGGCTCCCTGGGTGTCGGCTCCGGCGACGTCCATGGGGATTTCGTGCAGCTCGCCCCGAGCGAGCTCGGAGCGACGCATGATGAAGCCGACCTGGGGCCCGTTGCCGTGGGTGATGGCGACGTCCCACCCGGCTCGTATCAGTTCTGCGATGTGCTGATCGGTGACTCCTGCCGCCGCGTACTGGTCCTGGACCGTCTGGTGGTCCTTGTCCGGGATCAGCGAGTTCCCGCCGATGGCGACGACGACTCTTGGCATCTCTACTCCATCGCCCCGAGAACGGAGGCGAGCAGGGCCATGCGCATGACCACCCCGTTGTATGCCTCCTGCCAGTAGCGGGCGTGGCGGAGCTGGTCCACCTCGGGCATCAGCTCGTCCATGCGTGGCAGCGAGTGGAGGACTATGGAGCTTCCCTTCGCCTTCTTCATCACCTCTCTGGTGATCTTGTAGTTGGCGGGGGTCATTCCGTACTCGTCCTGCTTCTCCTGACGGGACTGGGTGTAGTCGGGCTGCACGACGGGCTCCATGTAGATGACGTCCGCCTCGGCGATGACCTCGTCGATGTGATCGACGATCCGCCAGGCGGTTCCCTTCTCGTCGAGTTCGGCGAGGAACTCGGCCTTCGGGGACATCTCTTCGGGGGCGAGGATCACCATCTCTGCGTCGAACTGGGAAAGGGCGTAGCCGATCGAATGCATCGTGCGCATCCGGTGGTCGCCGATGCAGACGAAGGTCTTGCCGTCGACCGACCCCATCTCCTTGGCCACCGTGTACAGGTCGGTGAGCACCTGCGTCGGGTGCTCACCCCAGCCATCGCCGGCGTTGATGACGGGGATCGACGCCCAATGGGCGGCTTCGTGGGGGGCGCCCTGCTGGAAGTGGCGCATGACGAGCACGTCGCCGTAGTACTCGAGCATGTGGACGGTGTCCTTGATCGACTCCTGGTAGAAGTCGCCGGCGCGGGTCATCTTGGCGTCGGAGAACCCTGTCACCCGTCCGCCCAACCGGTGCATGGCGGCCTCATGCGCAAGGCGGGTTCGGGTGGAGGGCTGGTAGAAGGCGGTCACCAAAGTCTTGTGGGAGAGGAGGTCGGTGTTGCGCCGCTCCCGGGCGATGGGTTCGAGACGGTCTGCGATCTCGAAGAGGTGGTCGAACTCGTTCCGCTCGAACTCCTTGAGCGACAGGATGTCGCGGCCGGCGAAGCTTCGCATTATGGCTCTCCTAATGGATGCGGGCCCTGTGGCCAGGGCGTTTCTCCCGGGGGAGGTCTGGTCCCGAATGGACGTTCTCACCACCCGCCGATAACTTGTATGATAAGCATACAACATGCCCGACCGGCCTACCGGGCCGAAAATCACAGCCGGGGAGCAAGGCGCGCGGATGATTGCCAGAAACCCATCGCTCACCGAGCAGGTGAAGAGTCTCCTGAAGGAGCGGATCCTCGCCGGCGAGTTCCAGGAGGGACGCATCCCTTCCGAGAACGAGCTGGCCGCCGAGCTGGGCGTGAGCCGCACCACCGTGCGCGATGCCCTCTCGCGCCTCGAGAACGAGGGCTCCGTCTACAGGCGGCAGGGTTCGGGCACATTCGTCAACGAGTCGGGACTCCAGATCAAGTCGCGGCTCGAGGAGATCTGGTCCTACGAGAACGTGCTGCGCGACCACGGGTACCAGCCGTCGGTGAAGGTGCTCAGCGTCGAGGAGAGGCCCGCCGGCAACGCCGTCGCCGAGGATCTCGGGTTGCAGCCTGGCTCGCCCGTGTTGGTGATGGAGAAGCTCTTCCTCGAGGACGCCGACCCGGTGATCCTGACCATCAACCAGATACCGCTCGCCTACCTGGAGTTGGGCGACTTCGATGATGCAGCGGCGCCCCTGTACGCGTTTCTGGAGGCGCATTGCGACCGCAAACTGGCCTACTACCTCTCGGAGATCGTTCCGGTGGCCCTCGACGAGCGGCGAGCCGGCCTGCTCGGTGTGAAAACCGGCACCCCTGCGATCTGCTTTGAGGAGATCGGTTTCGACCTCGAAGACGGGCCCATGGTCCGATCGACCTCCTTGTTTCGAGACGATTTGCTCCGATTCCGCCTGATTCGAAGGCGCGCCGGGGCATGACAACCAACCACGACCCCAACTGAAGGAGTAAAGGTGCAGACGTATCTTCACGGCCGCGACATGATCACCACCCAGGAGTGGAGCAAAGACGAGCTCGACACGGTGATCGACATCGCTCTCGACCTCAAGCGGCGCCGTGCCCTCGGCGAGCCCCACGCGCTGCTGCGCGACAAGGTCCTGGCCATGCTGTTCTTCTTCTCGAGCACCCGCACCCGTGCCAGCTTCGAGGCGGGGATGGCGCAGTTGGGCGGTCATGCCATGTTCCTCGACAGCACCACCACCCAGATCGGTCACGGTGACACCTGGAAGGAGATCGGCGAGATCCTCGGGCGCTACAACGACGGAATCGCGATCCGCAACGTCGATTGGGGCATCGGCAACCAGTACATCCGCGCAGTCGCCGAGGCGAGCCGGACCCCGGTGCTGAACATGCAGTGCGACTGGTATCACCCGTTCCAGGCGCTTGCCGACCTGCTGACGATCATCGAGCAGAAAGGCGACCCGTCGAAGCTCACCATCAACATGAGCTACGCCTACGCCGCCAGCTATCAGAAGCCGATCAGCGTGCCGCAGAGCGTCATCCTGCTGCTCACCCGCTACGGAGCCAACGTCCGCCTCACCCGTCCCCCCGAGTTCACCCTGATGCCCGAGATCGTCGCCCAGGCCGAGGAGAACGCCAGGCGGGCGCATGGGAGCTTCGAGATCCTCGAGGACTTCGAAGAGGGGATCCGGGGCGCCGACGTCGTCTACGCCAAGGCGTGGGGTTCGATGATGACCACACCCGACCATGCCAAGTCGGCCGAGATCTCTGCGAAGTACACCGACTGGATCGTCGATCCGCGCCGGATGGAGATGGCAGACGAGGACGCCATCTACATGCACCCACTGCCTGCGGATCGCAACGTCGAGGTTGCCGATGCGGTCATCGACGGCCGTTGGAGCCGGGTCTACGACCAGGCGGAGAACCGACTGCACGCTCAGAAAGCGGTGATGGCGCTGACGATGTGACGGCCGGACATCTCCCGGTCCTCACGATGATGATCGGCTCCGGGCGGGCCTAGTCTCGCGGCATGCCCTCTCTGCTCGTCAAGAACGCCCGGGTGCTGGCGACGATGCGCGACGGTGAAACCGAGATACCGGACGCGGGTCTGTACGCGGTGGATGGGTTGATCCACCAGGTGGGACCCACCTCGGAGTTGCCGGCCACGGCCGATGAGGTCCTCGACCTCACCGACCACGTCGTGGTTCCCGGGCTGATCAACAC
This sequence comes from Acidimicrobiia bacterium, assembly GCA_041567215.1. Taxonomy (GTDB): domain Bacteria; phylum Actinomycetota; class Acidimicrobiia; order Spongiisociales; family ZC4RG35; genus JBFGRR01. The sequence continues at coordinate 5,531 of JBFGRR010000035.1, forward strand.
CCACCACCACTTCTATCAGACCCTGACCCGTGCGGTTCCCGGCGCACAGGACGCCGGCCTCTTCGAATGGTTGAAGACCCTCTACCCGGTGTGGGCGCGCCTCACGCCGGAGGATGTGTTCGTGGCGACGCAGACCGCTTTGGCGGAGTTGGCACTGTCCGGATGCACGACCTCGTCGGACCATCAGTACCTGTTCCCGAACGGCTCGAGCCTCGACGACCAGGTGAGGGCCGCCGCCGAGATCGGGCTGCGGTTCCACGCGGCCCGCGGTTCGATGAGTCTCGGAGAATCCAAAGGCGGTTTGCCGCCCGACTCGGTGGTCGAGGACGAAAACTCGATCCTCGAAGACACCGAAAGGGTGATCGGCGCATTCCACGACCCTTCCCCCGGTGCCATGGTGCGAGTGGTGGTCGCCCCCTGCTCACCGTTCTCCGTGACACCGGAACTGATGAGGGAGTCCGCAGCTCAGGCCAGGCGCCACGGTGTCCACCTGCACACCCACGTCGCCGAGACGCTCGACGAAGAACGCTTCTGTGTGGAGACGTTCGGGCGGCGCCCCGTCGGGTTGATGGAGGACCTCGGCTGGGCGGGGAACGACGTCTGGTTCGCCCACGGCGTGTTCATCGACGACGCGGAGATCGCCCGCATGGCGGAGAGCGGCACGGGCGTGGCGCATTGCCCATCGTCGAACATGCGGCTTGCCTCCGGTATCGCTCCCGTTCGCAAGTTCCTGGCCGCCGGGGTCAGGCTCGGGATCGGGGTCGATGGTTCGGCGAGCAACGACGGCAACCACCTGATCGGCGAAGCCAGGCAGGCGATGCTCCTGGCAAGACTGGCGGCGGCACCGTCGCTCGAGGGCGGCGAACTGCTGACGGCCCGACAGGCGCTGGCCATGGCGACGCGGGGGTCCGCGGGGGTCCTCGGGCGCGACGACGTCGGCACCCTCGAGCCGGGGAAGTTCGCGGACTTCGTCGCGGTGAACCTCAACCGTCTCGAGTACGCGGGCGCGTGGCACGACCCGGTCGCCGCTCTGGTGTTTGCGTCGCCGACCCGGGTGGATCACACCTACGTCCACGGGAAGGCCGTCGTGAGGAACGGACAACTCGTGACCGGCGATCTCGACAGGATCACCGCGGCCCACAACGCGGCGGCGCGCCGGCTTCTCGGCTGACAGCACCCGTCTCGGCGGCGTGCGGGGCAACTAACGTCGCAGGTCATGGACTTCGAGGTTGCGTCGGATCTGTCGGAGGCGCTGGCAGCGAAGGCCGCTGCCCCTGAGGCCGAGTTTCTGGCCGGTGGAACCGATCTGATGGTGGAGGTCAATCTCGCCCATCGGCGTCCGGAGAGGATCATCGCCCTTCGACGGCTCTCCGAACTCAAGGATCAGGATTCCCGGAGGATCGGTGCAGGCGTCACCTGGGCCACCCTGGAACGGAGCAGTCACCGTGCGCTGGCCCAACTCTCCCGAACGGTGGGCTCGCCCCAGATACGGGCTGCGGGGACGATCGGAGGCAACATCGGCACGGCCAGTCCGGCTGGAGACGGCCTTCCGTGGATCGCTGCCCTGGATGCCGGTATCGAAGTGGCATCGCAGGCGAGGGGCCGCCGCCTGGTGGCATGGGACGAGTTCTTCACAGGCGTGAAGCGCACTTCGCTGGCGGCCGACGAGATGATCACCGCGGTGGTCCTGCCCGACGAGGTCCCTGCCAGACAGGAGTTCGCCAAGGTGGGTGTACGCAGCGCGATGGTCATCTCCACGGTGAGCTGTGTGGTGATGCGGGCGGAGGACGGGTTCCGGGTCGCGCTGGGCTCGGTGGCACCCACCGTGATGCGGGCTCGCCGGGCCGAGGCGATCATCAACGCGGAGTCCCGTCTCTCGGAGGCGACCCTCGCCGAGTTCGCAGCCGCCGTCTCGGAGGAGGTGCGTCCGATAACCGATCACCGGTCTACCGAGGCCTATCGCCGTCACGCCGCGGGGGTCGTGGCGCGCCGTTTGGTCGAGAGGTGCCTCGCATGATCGAGACCTGCAGCTTCACCGGAGGGAGGTCCCTGTGATCGTCAACATCACCGTCAACGGGCAGGCCCGGGTGGCGCGCGTGGCCGGATGGGAGAGCCTCCTCAGGGTGCTGCGCCAGGAACTGGGTCTTCCCGGTTCGAAGGATGCCTGCGAGCAGGGCGAATGCGGCTCGTGCACGGTTCTCCTCGACGGTGACCTGGTCTGCTCATGCCTGGTGATGGTGGGCGACTGCGAGGGATCTGCCGTCACCACCGTCGAAGGCATCGCTCCCGAAGGGCAGCTTCACGCGGTGCAAGAGGCGATGCACGAGGCCGGCGGCGTGCAGTGCGGCTTCTGCACCCCGGGATTCGTCGTTGCAGCGAAGCACCTCTTCGATCGGAACCCTGCCCCGTCGGCGATAGAGATTCGTGAGGCGCTCTCGGGCAACATCTGCCGCTGCACCGGCTACGGCGCCATCCTGCGCGGCCTCGAGGCTTTGGCCGGGGGGGAGACATGACCGTGGACACCCATGTCCGTGTCCGTGGAGGCATTGGCGAGAGCGTCAGGCGACCAGACGGAATCCCCAAACTGACCGGCAACTTCGCGTACATCTCGGACCTCGTCGCCGATCGCATGTTGTGGGGAGCAACACTTCGCAGCCCACACTCCCACGCCCGTCTGACGAAGCTCGACGTGGGCCCCGCCCTGGCCATTCCCGGCGTCGCCGCGGTGATCACCCAGGCAGACGTACCCGGAAAGCCGACCTTTGGCCAGATCGAACAAGACCAGCCGGTTCTATGCGACGGGACGGCCCGCTACTGGGGTGAACCGGTCGCAGTGGTCGCGGCGGACGACCCGGAGACGGCCCGGATGGCCGCCCGGGCGATCGTGCTCGAGTGGGAGCCGCTCGAGCCCACGACGGACCCCGAGCAGGCAGCCGACGACCCGGCCCGGGTGATTCGCAGGGTGACGATCGAGCGGGGCGATCTGGCTGCGGCGGGATCGGTGGTCGTCGAGGGCGTGTACGAGACCGCCTCTCAGGACCAGGCACCCCTCGGTCCCGAGGCGGGTCTGGCCGTTCCCGACGGTGAGGGCGGGATCGACCTGTACGCCACGACCCAATGGGTGCACGTAGACCACGGTCAGATCGTGGCCTGCCTCGGTGTCGCCGACGACCAGGTGCGGTGCCACCCGGCCGGGATCGGGGGCGCATTCGGCGCCCGCGAGGACATCTCTCTCCACATCCACGTCAGTTTGCTGGCCATGCTCACCGGGCGCCCGGTCAAGATGGTCTACGACCGCTCCGAGTCCTTCGTCGGACACGTGAAGCGGCATCCGGCCAGGATGTACTACCGCCACGACGCAGACGACGAGGGGCGCCTCGTCAAGGTCGAGGCCAAGGTGATTCTCGACGGTGGTGCCTACGCACACACCAGCGAGGCGGTCATCGCCAACGCCGCCTACTTCGTCGTCGGCCCCTACGACTGTCCGAATGTCGTCGTCGATGCGGTCGTGGTCAGGACCAACAACCCTCCCGCCGGGGCGATGCGTGGTTTCGGCGTGGTCCAGACGTGTTTTGCCCACGAGGGCCAGATGGATCGGCTCGGTGAACGGGTAGGGAAGAGCCCCTTGGAAATCCGCCGTCTCAACGCCCTGGAGGCGGGCGACCGCCTGGCCACCTCCGGCCAGCTCATCGAAGGCTCACTGCCAACGAGGCGGGTCATCGATGCCCTCGAAGGGATACCGCTGCCGGCGGCCGGCACCGTCGATGATCCCCGCCTCTTGCCCGGCGGCACGGGTCTGACCACCCCGGCCGGGATGGTCAAGCGGGGGGTCGGCTATGCGCTGAGCATCAAGAACCTGGCATTCTCGGAGGCCTTCGACGACTACGCGGAAGCGAAGGTGGTGCTCACCCCGGTGGGAGCGGAGGTCCACACCGCCGCCATCGAGGTTGGCCAGGGCCTCGTCACGGTCTGCCAGCAGATCGTCAGGACGGTTCTCGGGGTCGAGCACGTGGCGGTGATTTTCGACGACACATCGCTCATCGGCTCGGCGGGATCCACTTCGGCCTCCCGACAGACCCAGATGACCGGAGGGGCGGTCCACGCCGCATCCGTGGCGTTGCTGGCTTCCATCCTGGAAGCACATGGCGGGGACGAACTCCGAGACGATGGCGTGTATCTCGGCGGCGAACGTGTCGCCACGATCGAGGAGATCTGTTCGAAGGGTGCCCTCGAGCAGTGGGTCCGCTTCCGGCACCCCGCCACGGAGCACCCGGACGAGAAAGGCCAGGGGGCGGTCCACGCCGGTTTCGCCGTCGCCGCCCACCGGGCGGTCGTCGATGTGGACGTCGAGCTCGGGTTGGTTCGGGTGGTGAGGGTGGACACCGCCCAGGATGTCGGCAAGCTCCTCAACCCCCAGGCCGCGGTTGGACAGATCGAAGGCGGCATCATGCAGGGTGTCGGGCTGGCGGTCATGGAGGAGCTGATCGTGGACGGGGGCGTGATCAAGAACCCGACCTTCACCGACTACCTGCTGCCCACCTTCCTCGACGCCCCGGCCATCGAGGCGCGCTTCATCGAGGAACCGGCCCACTGGGGACCGTTCGGGGCGAAAGGGATCGGGGAGCCGCCTACGATCCGTTCGACGCCCGCAGTCGTCGCGGCGATCCGCGCTGCCACCGGGA
>JBFGRR010000036.1:0-10176 GCA_041567215.1 Acidimicrobiia bacterium
AACGATGAGGTCGTAGCTGGCGCCGAAGACACGCCGGAGACCTGGACGTTGGACGCCTCCGACGTGGATCTGAACCTCGACTGGACGACTTTGACGATCATCAGCGGTCCCAGCCGCGGCGTACTGGTCCACAATGGGAATGGATCGGTCACCTACACACCTGCTCAGGACTACAACGGGCCGGACTCGTTCACGTATGAGGTGTGCGACCTGACCGACCTGTGTGATACCGCCACAGTCAGCCTGTCCGTCGCTGCCATGCCTGATCCACCGGTGGCACGAAACGACGCCGCCGCCACCGGTGAAGACAATGCAGTCACCATCAACCTGATCGCCAACGACAGCGATCCCGATGGCGATCTGGTCCCGGGCAGTGTCACCGTGATAGCGGCGCCCAGCAAGGGGACCATCACCAATCACGGCGACGGAACCGTCACCTACACACCGACGGCAAACGAGAACGGCGCCGACAGCTTCACCTATCAGGTCTGTGACTCCACCCCGACCTGCGTCACTGCCACGGTCAGCATCGACATCGCAGCGGTCAACGACCTGCCGACGCCACAAAACGATGCCTTCACCATCGACGAAGATGCCGCGGCCACCACCTGGAATCTGGTGTCGAACGACACCGACCCGGACGGAAACACCGACATCGTGGCGACGTCGCTAACCATCCTCAGCGGTCCCGGCAACGGCGTCCTCGTCAACAACGCCGACGGCACCGTCACCTACACACCAGCGGCCAACTTCAACGGCACCGACACCATCGTGTACCAGGTGTGCGACCAGGCCAACGAGTGCGCGACCGCAACCGTGACGATCGCGGTTTCCACCCAGCCAGACCCACCGGTGGCCAAGAACGATGCGGCGACCACCCCCGAGGACACCGCGATCACGGTGAACGTGGCGGCGAACGACTCCGACATCGACGGGGACCTCGATCTCACCAGCCTGGTGATCGTGACCGCCCCGGCGAAGGGCACGGCCACCGCCAACAACGACGGGACCATCACCTACACCCCGGCTGCCGACGACTCGGGCGTCTACACCATCGTCTACGAGATCTGTGACGGCACCGCCGGGACGCCCCTCTGCGACTCGGCGACGCTGACGGTGACGGTGACCGCCGAAGACGACTCGCCGGTCACCGTCGATGACGTCATCACCGTTGACGAGGATGGGACGGAGACGATCGACGTCACGGTCAACGACACCGACGTGGACGGCAACCTGGACCCGACCACGGTCACGATCAATGGTCCGGCCGCCAATGGCACCGCCGTCTCCAACGCAGACGGAACGGTCACCTACACGCCGAATGCCAACTACGCGGGTCCCGACTCCTTCACCTATCAGGTCTGTGACACCACTGGCCTCTGTGACACCGGGTCCGTGACGGTGACCGTCACGGGGCAGGCGGATGCTCCAGTCACCGAGGATGACGACGCATCGGTCGTCGAGGACGGAACCGTCACCGTGGACGTGGCCTTCAACGACACCGACCCTGACGGCGACCTGGTTCCGGCCTCGGTGTCGATCGTGAGTGGCCCGTCCAATGGCACCGCCGTCGCGAACGGTGACGGGACCATCACCTACACCCCGGCTGCCAACTGGTTCGGCACAGATACGGTCATCTATCAGATCTGCGACTCGACGGCGCCGACACCCGAGTGCAGCCAGGGAACCCTGACCGTGGAAGTGACGGCGGTTCCTGATCTCCCGGTGGCGAACGACGACACGGCTTTGACTGCGGAGGACACCCCCGTGGTGATCGATGTGGTCGCCAACGACACCGACGTGGACGGCGACCTCGACCCGACCTCGGTCACCATCTCGACGCCTCCGGGCGCCGGAACGGTGAACGTGAACACCGCCACCGGTGCGATCACCTACTACCCGCCGGCGGAATGGTCGGGAACCGACGTCTTCGCCTATCAGATCTGCGATCTCGGCGGCAACTGCGAAAACGCCTCCATAACGGTGGTGGTGTACGCCGTGAACGACGCCCCCATCGCGGTCGACGACCAAGCGTCGGTATCGGAGGACGGTTCGGTGTTGGTACCGGTCGCAGCCAACGACTCGGACATCGACAACCAGCTCGACCTCGGCACCGTTGCGGTCGTGGTCGTCCCCGCCCACGGCACCGCGATCGTCAATCCGGTCACGGGTGTAGTCGTCTACACGCCGGACACGGACTATCACGGCACCGATGGGTTCACATATCGGATCTGTGACGTCGGTGGAGCATGCTCGAACGGCGTGGTCACCGTGGCGGTCGACCCGGTGAACGATGCTCCCCGGCGACTCAGCACCGAGACCGTGGAGATCTGGCTCCAGGGGACCCCGGGGCCGGTCCTGTTCTCCGACCCCGAGTCGGACGTCTATTCGGTCAAGCTGGTCTCGGGCAACCTCCCGCCTGGCCTGACGCTGCTGTCGGATGGCTCATTCGGCGGACGGGCGGAAGCGGATGGGACTTATCGCGCCACGATCGAGGTCTGCGACGTCCACGGGGCATGCTCGCAGTCGCTCCTCGTCGTGGAGGTCGGCGCCGCCGCGCTTGCACTGCTCCCGTTCACCGGCCTGGCGCTCGGCGGATTGGGTTTGGTCGGCGTGCTCCTGCTCCTGATGGGGGCAGCATTGAGGAAGCTGGGCGACGACGATCACCCGGAGGCCCGGGTCACCCTGTAGCAACCGGATCCGGGCCCCTTGCCGTACCTAAACCCCGAGCTGGAGGGTGAACGCCGCCTGGTCGTAGTAGTGGCGCTGCTCGACCAACTTGCCGTTCACCACCTTGAACAGACTGCAGTTGCGCAGGGCGAATCCTCGGTTGGTCGGATGGATCGCGCTCCCATCCGGCATCGGGAGTGGCCCCGTGTGCGTTCCTCTCACGGAGCCGGCGACGCACAGCCACTCGCCGTCTCCGAACACCAATTCACTCTCGATGGTCAGATCAGGAAAGGCGTTCACCCACGCTTTCAGATCGTCTGTGAAAGCCTTGTTCCCCACGATCCCTTCAGGGTGATCCGGACCCACGTAGAGGAATGAATCTGAATGGAGTGCCTCATACTCCTCGTAATCGCGCGCGTTCAGCGCGCGGGCCGTCGCTTCCACCACCGCGATGTTCTCCATGAGGTTCATTTCGTGTTGCTCCTCCACTGCGCGCGCTCCGCTTTCTCGAACGGGGCTGGCTACCGCACCTTCGCTTCCACTCTGCTGCCGGTCTGCGCCGGTCCTCGCAACACCGGGGGCGTTTCCCACTCGTCGGCGGGGGTGCGGAGCGTCTGTACCCCGGCCGGAATCAGCGCCAGCGCCAGCGCGACGAACGAGAGGATGATGACCACTCGCATGTTCGCGCCGAACCCCACCAACTGGAGCGGTCCGTAGGCCGCCAGCAGTACCGCCGAGGCTCGGGGCACCGAGCGAGCGGCGTAGAGCGCGAACCCCAGCAGGGTCGTTCCGATCGCAGGGAGCAGCGTCCCGGCGATCATGAGGATCATGGTGACTCCACCCAGCGTGGCATCGACCACCTGAGCGCTCGCGACAGGATCGATACCGGCGCGCGCGGCCTCGGCCAGGGCGCCGAAAGCACCCGCCGCGGCGGCACCCAGCGCCAACCCGGCGAGGGTCAGCCCCCCACCGATGGTTCGGATCAGACTGGTCCGATCTCGGAGCAGGTGCATCAACCCCAAGACGGCGATGACCGCAAACGGATAGAACAGCGCCCCCGTGACTATCGACGCCGATACACGGCCTGCCGACATCGGCGCCAGCTCGGCAACGAACTCCTCCGCATCGGTCATCATGTTCGACACCAGCAGCCATGCCGTCAGATACAGGGGTGCAGCTGTCACCAGTGCCACCCCGAAAGCTGCCTTGCGCAGCCTCACATCGCGCCCGACCATCATCAGCACCTCCTGGCCCGACCCTGCGCCGGGCCGTCTCTCGGTGACCATTGACAACCGGTAGCGGCCGCTCCTGGTAATGTGGCGGTAGTAAGACTACCGTCACAGTAGTGACACTACCGTGAAGAGGGGGCGCTGTCAACGGTCGAGGACCATCCAGGCGAGATCAGCAGGCACGTCTCACCCGTCTCGCCGTCATAGAGGCCGCTCAGCGCCTCTTCGCCGAGCATGGCTACCCCGCCACGTCGATCAGGGCAGTGGCGGCCGAGGCCGGTGTGTCCGAACAGACCGTGTACCGGGTGTTCGGGAACAAGGCGTCCCTCCTCCACGCCGTGATCCTCACTGCCGTGGGCGGACCGGATGATCCCCAGGTCTTGCGAGACAGCCCGCGGATGGCCCTCATGTCGGCGTCACCCACTCCTGCCGATCGGCTGCGGGTGGTGGCGGGGTGGGCTCGGGAGGCCTACGAACGGGGATTGGCCGATCTCGAGAACATGGTGGCGGCGGCCGCCCCGGCGGACGACCGGCTCGGTCAGCTGGTTGAAGACATGGCTCTCCAGAGCTACGAGGACACCCGCAGTTTCGTTCTGGCCATCCTCGGGGATGCCGGCGCGCCGAGCGGCATCGAGGTCGAGGACATCGTCGACTACGTCTGGGCTGTCGAGAGCACGTCCGTCTACTCGCGGCTCGTCTCCGAGCGAGGTTGGACGACGCAGAAGTATGTCGAATGGTTCGTGGACCTGTTCGAGCGCATGTTTCTGGACCGGATTGGCGAAGCGACGGACTGAGCCGAGGACTTCTACGGTCTTCCCTCGAAGCCGGCAGGTCTCCAGCCGCCAGGCGTATGAGTCCGTGGTGCGCGCGCTCAGCACCGATGTGGATCTAGTCCGTTCCCAGCCCGGCCGATAGTCTCCGGTGATGGACCCGGAGATCATCGCCCACTACGCGGATCGATATGACGAGTCTGCTCGCCTCGACGGTTCGGCGTTCGATCGTGTCGAAGCGCTGCGGACCAAGGAGATCCTGCTCCGGCACCTTCCCGCGCCTCCGGCGGTAGTCCTGGACGTCGGTGGGGGGCCGGGAGTGTATGCATCCTGGCTCTCCGGCCTGGGATACGAGGTCCATCTGGTGGATCCCGTCGAGCGCCATGTGGAAGGTGCGATGACCCGGGAACCGCCCCCGCTCTCGGCCAGGGTCGGCGATGCCCGCTCGCTGGACTTCGATGACGGGTCTGCCGACGCGGTCCTGCTGCTCGGTCCGCTCTATCACCTTCCCGAGAAGGGGGACAGGTTCGTGGCCCTGGGGGAGGCGCGCCGGGTGCTGCGCCAGGGTGGTCCGGTCTTCGTTGCCGGGATCAGCCGCTTTGCGTCTGCCTTCGACGGGCTCTTGGACGGTCTCGACGAGGACGCCGGCTTCCGGCGGATCGTCGAGCAGGATCTCGAGACGGGTATCCACCGGAATCCGACCGACAACCCGCGTTTCTTCACCACCTCCTACTGGCATCTCCCCAGCGAACTGGCGGCGGAAGTCGAGGAAGCAGGATTCGAGGACGTCGAAGTACTGGCCGTCGAAGGTGTCGCCTGGGTGGCACCCGACCTCGAAGCCCGTCTCGCGGATCCCGGCCGGCGTGAGTACCTCCTGGGTCTGATCCGCCGGCTCGAGCGGGAGCCCGGGATAATGGGTGCCAGCCCTCACATGCTCGCTGTGGGCAGGAAGTAGGCCGATCGGGTCGGTAGGCGGGGTGGCCGCCCGGTGCACTCGGGGTACTCGATCGCCCAGCCGATGTCGGTGTTCAGCGAGGCGGATGTTGGCCATCCACGATCTGATTGCCGGGACCTGTGTGGTCCAACGCGACTGAGGGTTCGGGGACCCGGTCCGCCGGAAGCCGGGTCCTGGTGGATCAGGCTTCGAGCAGGTCCTTCAACTTCTCGAGATTGGACTTGACGTCTCTCGAGTACATCCGGGTAACCAATGGCTCGGCCAGCTTCCCGAAGAAACCTCCCCAGTCTCCGGTTTCCTGGTGCCACATCACCCTGGTACCCCCGTTGTCGGGAATCAGGTCGACGTGGATCTCCCAAGGCATCGGTGACTCCACGCTCCTCGTGGTCCATGAGTGGTCCGGGTCGAACTCGATGTTCTCCGATGTCCAATGGAACATCTTGCCGGCAACTCTCACGTCCCCCTGGAACGTCGCACCCTTCTGAACCGGGCCTTCCGAGGTCTTCTCATAGGTGACGAGGTTGGTGCTGTAGAGCGGCACCTTCTCGGGGTCGGTTGCGAACTCGAACACCTCGTGGGGTGTTCTCTGGATCATGATGGTCTCGTCGATGGTTGGCATCGACACCTCCTGTCAAACGGAAGGCGGCGGCACCGAACCGGCGGTCCCGGTGTACCGCCTCTCTCCCGGACGCTACGCCCCGACTTCCTCACACGGGCAGGGAGGTTTTCGCGCTCTATCTGGCATGAGGGGTCAAGGTTCTGAGAGGCCGGTGATGCCCAACTCCTCGGCGATCTCGAAGACGCGTTCGCGATGCCCCCGATGTGTCACGGGCTCGTAGTACGAGCGGAGCACGTCGGCGGCTCGCTCCAGGGCGCCTCGCCGGTGGAGGATCATCACGATGGGCAAGGCGGTGGGAAGGGGCAGCGCTCGAAGTCCGCCGGCTTCGAACAGATCGAGGATCGAGTCACGGGTGGCGCGGTGGTCGAGCCAGGCCAGACCGTGCTCGCCGATCGCGCCACCGACCTCATCGACGAGCCTGCCGGAGTCCGCCGAGAGAGGCCACCAGGTGTCAACGGTTCTCCCGATGATCTGGCCGAGGCGTTCCCGGATCTCGCAGTCGTAGTCGTTCATGAAGTCGGGCATCTGTTGGCCTCCTCGCCGCGACAGGCTCCAGGCCTCGCTGATGGCGACGCCGAAATTGACCGTGAACAGCCCGTACAGATCGAGGCGGATGGGCGGGATCGGTTCGGCGCCGGGTGGAAGCTTCTGGGCCATCTGGAACCGGATCACCTGGACGATGCCTTCTTCCACGGACCGGTTGAACGTGTGGCGCCGTTTGCGGAAACCCGCCTCCTTCAGGAGCGGGTGGATTGCGCGGACCACCGTCGCCATCGTCTCCGAGTACTCACTCATCTCTACGATTGACGATACGGGAGAGACGCGGAAGGCCCCCCGTTTCCGGGGGGCCTTCGTGTTGCGGGCGCCGGATCAGGTCCGGCTGGGTCCGTTGGGGGTCAGACTCCGACCGGTTCCTTAGAAAGCGAGGAATCCAGTTCCCGCAGACCGACCACTGCCTTCTCCTTGCTGGCCCACATCAGGCCGAAGCCCAGGAAGATGAAGGTTGCGCCGAGACCGGCGATCACGGCGCTGAGGCCGAGAGCCAGTTGCAGCGTCGAGTGGGTGATGGTGCCAACACCGAGCTGGCCCATCAGTCCGAACGCCGTACCCGACCATGCCTGGCCACGAGCCGGACCCTCGATCGGATGGCGGCGGTCGAAGTCGGTCCAGTAGCGGCCGTCGACCGCGAAGTCATAGGTTCCTGCCGGGAACACCTCGCCGTTGTATTCGACATCCTCGGCGAGCACCACGGTCTGGGTGCCATGGAGGATGTGATAGGAGATGGTGGCCATCTGGAACATGTATTCGCTGGCGGTGTTGACCGTGGGGTCGTTCGGGTCGAAATCGGACTCGGTGACCTTGAAGCCCCAGTCCTCGGTGAGCAACCCCATGATCGCCTCGGCGCCTTCGACGGTGCCGCGGTCGACCAACTGGCCGTCCTCGTTGTAGGACAGTTCGACGTTCTGTGCCGAGCTGAATGCATCCAGGGACGTGTAGCCGTCCTGAACCATGGCGTAGGCAACGCCGCCTGCCCCCAGGAAGCCCACTCCGATGAGAGCGAGCACGATTCCAAGCTTCTGTAGACGTTTCATCTGCGACCTCCTCGCTGAGTTAGTGAATTCCGTCACAAGAGGGATGTTGTCACTTTCGCGGACCTACGACACCCGACATTCGGCCTTAACCACAGGGCCGAGAGTCCCATGTGATGAAGTTCACAAACTTCCCTGGAACCGCCCGTCTTGATTCGTCGTCTCATCGCGAGAACAAGAATGAAGACCACCGTTCGACCATCGGAGAACCCCAACATGAGGCGCTATTCCGCACTCATCGCTGTCGCCCTTCTAGCCACCGCCTGCGGCCTCGATCCCGGAGACACCGCCGACACGACGCCACCCGTCGAGTCGACCATCCCTACTCCGACCACCACGGCGCCGACCACCACGACCACGGTGGTTTCAGTCGATCAGACCCCGCCGGAGATCATCGTCTGGGGCGGGCTGGTTCGTTTCTCGGCCGATGGGATCGTCACCGTCTCCGGTTCGCTCGACGAACCAGGGATGGTGGGCATTCCAGGTGCCGCCGTGACCCACGAAGGGAATCACTGGTGGGCGGACTTCGAGCGTGATCCCGGTGTCCATGAGGTGACCATCACGGCCGAAGACCTCGCCGGCAACCGCTCCGAAGTGGTGATGAGCCTGACCGTCGATCCCGACCTGGAGACCGTGTTCGCCTACGTCACCGCCTTCGATGGAAGCGAGGTGACCGCCGACGACGCGGTGTTCCTGACCGGTGAGGAGGCCAATGTGGCCGCCCGTGAGGATGGCGTGATCGGTGCCGACGAGACGGTTCCCAACGACTTCTACATCCGAAACGACAGTCCTTCGCTGCGCACGCTCACCGTGGCCGGTAATGCACCGGTGTTGCTGCAAGCCTGCTTCGTGGAAGGCCCCTGCGTGCGGCAGACAGGCGTGTCGCTCGACCAGTGGGCGGGCGTGCTCAGTGGAGTCCAGCCAGCAGGCCTCCCGGAAGGGTGGCAGTGGTACGGAGGAGGGACGCTCCCGTACTGGCTGACTCTGTCGGGCGGGGTGGTCGTCCAGATCACCGAGCAGTACCTGCCGTAGAGCAGCGATCCGGGCCTCTCAGCGGTCGATCGGTTCAAACCGGTTGGTGACATCTGTCCCGGAGGCATCCAGGAAAGTGAACTCGAAGTCTCCGAGGACTTCGCTGGACGGATTGTGGACCTCGATGTCATATTGAAAACCAACAGCGAAGGCGGGTCCGACCGGAAGTTCCAGCCTCTCGGCGATGCCGTTGCCTGAGACGGTGACCGAGGCCGCATCATCCTGATTCGAGCCCCAGACCACCACGGTTGGCAGTTCGTCGCGAGCTGTATTCCATGCCGTGATGCTCCACCCAAATCGAGACCCTCGTCCTGCTGGTGCCTCGCCGGTAGCCACCCACGTGTACCGGCCCGGGAGCACCCGTTCGAAATCGACCAGTCGGAGCCGCTGTTGGTCTGGTGGGCCTTCGCTCACCACCAAGAAGGTGTGCTCGGCGATGTCGAGTTGGTGCACGACGGAACTGTCAGGCCAGTCCGCTACCGCGAAGCCGACAATGCCGTCTGGACCCTCGCCGAGGGTTCCGCCGATGATCGGAGCCAACATCAAGGGCACCGTGATCGCGGCCGCCACACCGATCGGGACCAGAGGGAGCAGTAGCGGTTCTCGGGCGGGCGCCGCCCCGCAGCGGTCCAGGATGATGTTGAACGCTCGGGCTTTCTTCGCTGCAGCCGCCACGACGCGGAACACGAGCCAACCGACAACGGCTCCGCTGGTGTTGAGCAGCACGTCGTCGATGTCCACGGCGCGTGCGCGGGTGATGACCTGTGTCAGTTCGATCGCGATGGATACCGCTGCGGCCCGCCAGACGAGCGGCCATGCAGAGCGCAGGCGGACGAAGAGGAGCGGAAGCAGTATCCCCAGCGGGACGAACATCACAACGTTGCCGGCGATGTTCGTGAGGGCGGTCGAGAGTGCCGTTTGGGTGACCAGCTGGCGGATGCTCGCCAGGGGAACGAGGTTCATGGTGATGTGCCAGTCGTAGAAGATGATCTTCAACGGGAAGAGGGTCACGTGAACCACCATCAGGGACCACACGAATAGAGCAGTCACGGCGACCTCGCGTAACGGATCCCCTCGCCGGCTGCGCCAGACCAGGATCCGCCAGGCAATCCAGACGACCGAAGCGATGATCAGCGCGGGGCCGGATTCGAGTACGACCATGGGTGCGGCACCTTAGATCTGTAGCCCTGAGCGTGGTTTCATCACCCTGGCGGGTAGCGATCCTCCGATAGGGAGCGGTCCAGGACGAACCGGGTGTGGAGATCGTCGGCGACCTGCTCGATCATCTCTCGTGCTTCGATGCCGGCGACCC
>JBFGRR010000037.1:0-10008 GCA_041567215.1 Acidimicrobiia bacterium
GCCTCGATCGAGATGTTCAGTCGTTCCTTGACCTTCTCCTGGCCGACGAATTCGGCCAGCGTCTGGGGGCGCAACGTGGCATCGAACTCATCGTCCCATTCGCCGAACCCACTGCTGAGCACGCCCTCGGTCCTCATCGGCCCAGCTCCTGCAGGGCCTGGCGGATCTGCTCGGTGAGCGAGGCGTCGCGATCCAGCAAGGGTAGAACTTCCCGGATCTCCGAGTTCGAGTATCCGAGGCCTTCGAGAGCATCCCGCACCCGCGACCCGTCCGACGGACCGAGGACGTCGGCCTCCAGATCCGCGAGCTTGGGTTTGAGGTCGAGGATCATCTTCTGCGCCCCACGGCGGCCCACGCCCGGCACCTGGATCAAGGCATCCACGTCTTCGGTCGCCACCGCCCTGATCAGCGCCTCGGACGAGAACACGCTCAGGACCGCCATCGCCACCTTGGGCCCCACCCCGGACGCCCCGAGCAGCACCCGGAACAGGTCCCGGTCGGCCTCCGAGGCGAAACCAAAGAGGCTCATCCCGTCGTCCCTGACGTGCATGTGTGTGTAGACCTTCACCCGCTCACCCGTGTGTCCAAGCTCGGCGATCGCTTTGGCACTGGCGGCCACCTCGTAGCCGACACCGTTCACGTCGATCAACAGACCGTCGGGCCGGGTGGCGACAACCGTTCCCGCGAGTCGCCCGATCACGCCGACTCCCGAACGGGCTTGATCCTGAGGCTCTGCAGATGGCAGAGAGCAACGGCGAGGGCGTCGGCCGCGTCCGCCGGCTTGGGAGCCTCGGCCAGTTTGAGACGGCGGACGACCATCTCGGCGACCATTGCCTTGGTGGCGGTTCCGTCGCCGGTGACGGCCAGCTTGATCGCCGTCGGTGTGTACTCGACGACCGGGACGCCGGCCTGGGCAGCGGCGAGGAACGCCATGCCCGAAGCGCGGCTCACCGACAGTGCCGTCCTCAGGTTCCTGTTGGTGAAAACCGCCTCGACCGCAACCACATCCGGTTCGTACTCGGAAATCAACTCGGTGAGGTCGCGGTGCAACTCCGCGAGCCTCTGGGCTACGGGGAGCTCCCGGGATGTTCGAAGCACTCCGGCCGCCGTCGTGCGGCCGGGTTTGTTCCTGCCGATCAACCCGTACCCCGTCCGCGTCAGACCGGGGTCGATTCCTAACACGAACATATGTACGGGAGGCTACCGCCCACCAGCGAGCCCTCTGCGGCAATCGGGGGCCTCAATGAACGCAGAACTCGTTGCCTTCGGGGTCGGCCAGAACGACCCAGTACTCGTCCCGCTGCTCCATGGGGCCGACAACCGAGGCGCCCGCGGCCACCAGTCTCTCCACCGCCGAATCGACATTGACGCGTCGGTCCTGGAGGGGGACGTCGGGCCCGCCGCTGAGATTGAGATCGAGGTGGACACGATTCTTGGCGGTCTTGGCCTCGGGAACTCTCTGGATGAAGATCCGCGGCAGCTCGTCAGCCGGATCGACGATCGCCCGGGCGTCGTTCCAGTTCTCCTCCGGAATCCCCACCGACCTGGCCCAATCGTCCCACGACTCGAACCCGGGGGGCGGCGGCTGGATGGTGTACCCGAGCGCTTCGGTCCAGAACTCGGCCAGTCGCGCCGGGTCGTTTGCGTCGAACGTCACCTGGAAAGACGTAGCCACCTCAGCCTCCTGCCAGTCGTTCCATGACGTCGTCCGAAACGTCGAAGTTGGCAAACACCGTCTGGACGTCGTCGAGTTCCTCGAGCGCGTCGATCAGCCGGAGAACCCTCGCCGCGACGTCGGCTTCCACCGGGATCGTCGACTTGGGTAGTTGGGTCACGTCGGAAGACTCGATCTCGATTCCCGCCGATTCCAGAGCTGCCTGCACCTGCGGGAGGTCGGAGGGATCCGTTATCACCTCGAAGCTCTCACCGGACTCGCGCACGTCTTCGGCTCCGGCCTCGAGGGCGGCGAGAATCACTTCGTCCTCGGCTCCCCGAGCCAGGAGATGGCCCTTCTGCTCGAACAGATAGCCGACCGATCCCGGCTCGCCGAGGTTCCCGTTGTTACGCGTCATCGTCGAGCGGACGTCCGAAGCCGCTCTGTTGCGGTTGTCGGTCAAGACTTGGATGTACATGGCCACGCCGCCCGGCCCATACCCCTCGTACCACATCTCCGTGTAGTCCACGCCCTCACCGGTCTCACCGGAGCCGCGCTTGATGGCCCTCTCGATGTTGTCGTTGGGCATCGAGGCGGCCTTCGCCTTGGCGACTGCGGTGGCGAGCGTGGCGTTCATCGCCGGGTCGCCGCCGCCCTGCCGGGCGGCAGCCTCGATGACCTTTGCGAGTTTTGCGAACAGCTTGCCCCTGGCCGCGTCCTGCCGGCCCTTTCGGTGTTTGATGTTCGCCCATTTGGAATGACCGGCCATGTCAGATCATCTCCAGCAGCATCTGGTGGATCCGCACGTCACTCGTGAGTTCCGGGTGAAACGAAGTCCCGATCATCTGGCCCTGCCGCACCATGACGGGATGGTCCTCGATCGTGGCGAGCACCTCCACGCCCTGCCCGGCCTTGGCGACCCAGGGTGCCCGGATGAACACTCCGGTGAAGGGCACCTCGAACCCGGCGATGTCGACTTGAGCTTCGAACGACTCGTTCTGGCGACCGAACGCGTTGCGGCGCACCACCACATCGAGGACGCCCAGTAGGTGCTGGTCGCCTTCGACCACCTGGCCGGCGAGGAAGATGAGACCGGCGCAGGTGCCCAGAGCCGGCAGGCCGTCCTCGACCAGGTCACGCAGCGGATCGATGAGGCCGAAGCGCGCCGCCAGCTTCCCGATCGTGGTCGACTCTCCGCCCGGGATGATCAGCGCCTCGATCCCTGCCAGGTCCTCGGGCAGGCGCACCTCGCGGGCCTCGACATCCAGCCGCGCCAGCACGCCTGCATGCTCCCGGAAGTCACCCTGGAGTGCGAGTACGCCGACGATCAAAGGTTCACCAGCCGCGCGAGGCGAGTTTCTCGCTGTCGGCGAGCGTGTCGATCTCGAGACCGGGCATCGCCGCTCCCAGGCCTCGCGAGACCTTGGCGACGATCTCGGGGTTCTGCCAGTTGGTGGTGGCGTCCACGATGGCTCGAGCGAACTCGGCGGGACTCGAACTCTTGAAGATCCCCGAGCCGACGAAAACGCCATCGCATCCGAGCGCCATCATCAACGCTGCGTCCGCCGGCGTTGCGATGCCTCCGGCCGCGAAGTTGACCACCGGAAGGCGACCGGTTTCGGCAACCTCCTGCACGAGTTCGAAGGGAGCCCCGAGGTCCCGGGCCCGCGACATCAGTTGCTCGGGTCCGAGCGTGGTCAGGGCCTTCATCTCGTTGGTGATGGTGCGCATGTGGCGGACCGCCTCCACGACGTTGCCCGTCCCCGCCTCGCCTTTGGTTCGGATCATCGCCGCACCTTCCCCGATGCGGCGCAGGGCCTCACCCAGATTGCGGGCACCGCATACGAAGGGCGTGACGAACTGCCACTTGTCGATGTGATGCTCCTCGTCCGCAGGCGTCAGGACCTCGGATTCATCGATGTAGTCCACTCCCAGCGACTGGAGAACCCGGGCCTCGAGGAAGTGTCCGATGCGAGCCTTGGCCATCACCGGGATCGACACCGCCGCCTGGATCTCTTCGACCTTGGTCGGGTCTGCCATCCGGGCGACGCCGCCGTCACGGCGGATGTCGGCCGGCACCCGCTCGAGTGCCATCACCGACACGGCACCGGCTTCTTCGGCGATGACCGCCTGCTCGGCGTTGACCACGTCCATGATGACGCCGCCCTTGAGCATGTCGGCAAGGCCGCGCTTCACCCTCTCAGTTCCACGTTCCATGGGTTCTCCTTGTCAGATCGAATGGTACCCCGAAACCGTCAGACCGATTCGAGGCGATCCAGGTAGAGGCGGCGGTAGGTCGACACCACGGTGTCCCAGTCGAATCGGGCCGCTCTGGCGCGGGCCGCCTCTCCGAGGGATGCGACATCCGCCGGTCGAGAGAGGAGGGCCACCAACTGTTCGGCCAACTGCTGCGCGTCGCCCACAGGAGCGAAGCGAGCGGCATCCCCGGCAACATGGCGGAATGCCTCGAGATCCGAAGCCACGACCGCACAGCCCGAAGCCATCCCCTCCACCAGGACGATCCCGAAGCTCTCGCCTCCGAGGTTGGGAGCGACCAGCACCGATGCCCGGCCGAGAATTCCGCGCTTTTCGGGCTCCGAGACCCGGCCGAGAAACTTCGTTGCCGGAGGACCCTGGTCCCTGGTGAACCCTGCGACCTCCAGACGGACCCCCGGGACCTCGGACAGGACGAGCGGCCAGGCCTCTACGAGGACGTCGAAGCCTTTGCGGGGCTCATCCCTCCCCAGGAAGACGACGAGCCCAGGGTCCTTTTCGACCTGCGAACGGTGCGCCGCCAGATCGATCCCGTTGGGCACGACCAAGGTCCTGCCCCAGGACGAAGGGATCGCCGATGCGGCCACCGGGCTGACGGCGGTGATCGTCGACCCCTCGAGCAGACGCCGCCCAATGCCCTCGCCGGAGAAGTACAGACGCCGGACCAGCGGACTCGGATCGGCGTGAAAGGTCGCCACGGTCGGTGTTCTCGCGGTCAGGGCCGCCGGGCCTACGAGAGGCAGGAACGGCTCGTGAACGTGAACGATGTCGGCCCCGGCCACGGCGCGCCTCGCCCGCCACCAGGCCGCTGGAGAGAGCGACATCGCTGCCCGGGAGCGGTTGGCGGCGAAGGAGACCGAACCACCCGTCGAGATCCAGGCGTCGCCTCTCCCTGGCCCCGTCAGCACCACCTCATCACCGGCCGCCTCCAGACGGCCGGCCAACTCGACGGCCACCTGCTGCACGCCGCCGGGGATCGACAGGTCGTAGGGGCACACCACCGCGACCTTCACGAGTCATCCTCGAAGTCGGAGGGCCAGTTGGGTTGGAGCAAGTGCCACTGGGATGGGGCCGCGGCTATGAGACGTTCGAGTGCTTCCGCGAGTTGCTGGGTGCCTTCCCGCAGCGCGACCGCGCGGTCCTCCGACGGCTCGAGCCGAAGACGAGGTTTCACCACGATGTTGTGGCCACCGTCCGCTGTGAAGTACGCCGCGACCGGAAAGACCGGTGCGCCGGTGCGAATCGACAGCGAGACCGGTCCCGCCGGCAGCGTGGTTTCCTCGCCGAAGAACCGGACGGGCACACCGCGGCGCTTGAGATCCCGATCGCACAGCAGCGCAACTGCGCCGTTCCGCCCCACCACCTCTTCCAGACGGCGCATGACCGCTGCTCCCCCGGTGGCGAGGATGATGCCGATGTCGAGTTGGTTCCGCAGCGAGACGAACCATTCACGGATTCGCTGGTTGGGCAGGTTCTCGGCCACCGCCCACAGTTCGACACCCAGTTCCCTGGCCACCGGTCCCGCGAACTCCCAGTTCCCGATGTGGGGCAGGGCAAAGATCATCCCGCGCCCCTCCCGGATTGCCTCACGCACCAGGTCGAGTCCCTCGGCGGTCGTCCGGGACTCGACGAGGGATTTGCGGCGCGGGCGCAGCCAGAGCGCTTCACCCCAATAGCGGCCATACCCCGCAAAGACCTGCCGCCGGTATCGCTTCAGGTCAGGTCCCGAGAATCCGAGCCGGGCGCCGTGGCGCAGCACCATCTTGCGTCTGCCGCCGGCGGTGAGCATCACCAGCATGCCACCGAACTCGCCGAGCCTTCGTGCCAGCCAGGCTGGCAGCGCGCCGATGAGCGCCATGCCCAGCCTGAAGAACCAATAGGAGATGCGGTGTTTCACCTAGTCGATGAGTCGGTAGGTGGACCAGAACCGCTGTCCGACCGTGAACCACGAAGAGACGATCAGCACCCAGAGCATCGGCTCGACCAATCCGGTAAGCAGACCCAGGGTGACGAGTATCACCCGCTCGGCGCGACCCATGATGCCGCTGCGACCGTCGATGCCGACCGCATCGGCCTTGGCCCGCACGTAGGGAATCAGCAAGGCGGCACCCATGGACAAAGTGGTCAGAAGGAGGATTCGTGCGTCTCCCCGCTGGGAAACCGCCAGCCCGGTCAGCACTGCGATCTCCCCGAGGCGGTCGACCACGGCGTCGAGAAACGCGCCCCTTGCGCTCACCTTTCCTGCTGCCCGTGCAACCGAACCGTCGAGGCCGTCGATCGCGGATCCCGCCAGGGCGATCAGCCCGCCCCAGAACAGCCTCCCCGTGCCGATGACCACGGCGCCGAATACGGCCACGGCCAGGCCGAACAGGGTCACGAAGGTCGGGGACACCCCGATACGCGCCAGGACACGGCCGATGGGCTTCAAGAACCACTGGATGCGGGGCCTAAGCCGCATGTCGATCACGAGACGCAGAAAGTAGCAGAACCGGGCGCGCCGCCCCGGCCGAGTGGCCCGGTGCCGAAACTAAGCTGCCCACCCCGCCCTTTAGGAGTCTCCATTGAACCCCGAAAAGATCCGCAACGTCGCCTTCGTTGGTCACGGAGGGAGCGGCAAGACCTCCCTCGCCGAAGCCCTCCTCTATGTAGCCGGTGCCACCACCCGTCAGGGATCGGTGGACCTGGGAACCTCGATCCTCGATTACGAGCCCGAGGAACAGGAGCGGAAGATCTCGCTGGGACTCGGAGTGGCCTCGATCGAGTGGCGCGGCAACAAGATCAACATCATCGACACGCCCGGATTCGCGGATTTCTCCGGCGACGCCAGGGCTGCCTTGCGGGCGGCGGACCTCGCCGTGTTCGTCGTCTCGGCGGTGGACGGGGTGGAGGTCGGCACCGAAACGCTGTGGCGGGCGGCTGAGGAAGAAGGCATTCCGCGGGCCATCTTCATCACCAAGCTCGACCGTGAGAGGGCCTCATTCCAGCGCACGCTCGACCAGCTCCGATCGATCTTCGGCAAAGGCATCGCGCCGGTTCACGTGCCGCTTGGAGAGGAAGGTGAGCTGCGGGGACTCGCACGGGTCGTGACACAGAAGGTTTTCGCCTACGAACCCGGCGACAAGAAGGGCAAACCCACCGACGAGGTCCCGGAACGCGTGAAGGTGCTCGCAGCCGAGGCACACGAAGCACTGATCGAGTCGGTGGTCGAAACGGACGAGGCGATGATGGAGGCTTACTTCGAAGGCGTCGAACCCGAGCGCGACGTCGTGGTCAAGACGGTCCATCAGGGAATGCTGGACGCCACGATCTTCCCGGTTCTCGTCGGGTCGGCGTCGAAGCTCATCGGCATCGACACCCTCGCCGAGTTTCTGGTCGATTTCGCCCCCAACCCTCTGGAGCGAGTCCATCCGCCAACGATCACAGGGGACTACGAGGCGTCGGCCGACGGGCCCGCACTCGCCTACGTCTTCAAGACGGTCAGCGATCCATTCGTCGGCAGGATCTCCCTGTTCCGGGTCTACAGCGGCCAGATCGCCCATGACGACCACCTGGAAGTCGCGGGCGATGGTCAGGTTCGAATGCACAACCTCTTCCATCTGCAAGGCAAGGACCACACCGACGCCGAGCACGTCTGGTGCGGCGATATCGCCGCCGTTGCCAAGGTCGAGGGCGCCAAGACGGGCGACACCCTGCGAGTCGCCGGCTCCGGTGTGCAATTGGCGCCCGTCGTATACCCGAGTCCCGTGATGGAACTGGCGATCGCGCCCAGGTCCAACCAGGACGAGGAGAAACTGTCCGCCGCCCTGTCGAGAGCCCTCGAAGACGACCCCACGTTGCGCGTGGAGCGGCGTTCGGAGACCCACGAGACGATCCTGGCCGGCCTCGGCGACCTCCACCTCGACGTGACCCTGCAGAGGGTGGCGCGCAAGTTCGGTGTCGAGGTCGACACCTCGCTCCCCCGGATCCCTTATCGGGAGACCATCACCGGTAGTGCCGACGTGGAGGGAAAGCACAAGAAGCAGTCCGGCGGCAGGGGCCAATTCGGTGTGGCCAACATCCGGTTCTCCCCGAGACCGCGCGGCACCGGTTACGAATACGTCGACTCGATCAAGGGAGGCTCGATCCCCCGGCAGTTCATCCCCGCCGTCGACAAGGGCATCCAGGAAGCGCTCGATCGAGGCCTGGTGGCCGGATATCCGGTGGTGGACATCGCCGCAGAGGTCTACGACGGGAAGTACCACTCCGTCGATTCCGACGAGCTCTCCTTTCGGATGGCCGGCATCCAGGCGGTCAAGGCGGCCATCCCACTCGTCCGACCGACCCTCCTGGAGCCGATCGTCAAGATGACGATCAAAGCCCCCGAGGACTACACCGGAGATATCATGGGAGACATCAACAGCAAGCGCGGTCGGGTGCTTGGCATGGACACCGATGGCTCCCTCCGGGTGATCACCGCCCTGGTGCCCATGGGTGAGGTACAGCGATACGCGATCGATCTTCGCTCGATGACGAGCGGCAGGGGATCGTTCGAGGTGGAGTTCGACCACTACGAGGAGATGCCGAGCCAGGACGCCCAGAGAGTGATCGCTGCCGCACAAGCGGCAGCCGAGTAGACCCCAGAAGGGACGGATCGATGGACCACGCCACGGTCTCCTACGGAGACAAGAGCCTCGAGCTTCCGGTCAGGACTGCAACCGAAGGCTCACCGGGGCTGGACATCTCCCAGCTGCGTAGCCAATTGGGGGTCGTCACACTCGATCCCGGCTTCGGGAACACTGCCGAGGGCCAGAGCGAGGTCTCCTACATCGACGGTGAGGCGGGCATTCTCCGCTACCGCGGGTATCCAATCGAACAACTCGCAGAGCACGCCACGTTTCTCGAGGTCGCCTACCTAGTCAATTACGGCGAACTCCCGACGACGGAAGAGCTGAAAGCCTACGAGCACTCGATCGTCTACCACTCGCTGCTGCGCGAGGACATGAAGCACCTCTTCGAAGCCTTCCCTCACGAGGCGCATCCGATGCAGATCCTGGCCTCGGCCACATCTGCCCTCGGCACCTATTACCCGGCGTTCCTCGACCCATTGGACTACGAGACGGTCGATCGCAGCTCGCGGCTCTTGATGGCCAAGCTGCCCACGATGATCGCCTGGTCATACAAGTACCGGGTGCACCAGTCGTACCCGTACCCCCGCAACGACCTCGACTATCCCTCGAACTTCCTGCACCTGATGTTCTCGGTGCCCACCGAGCCATACGAGGTGGATCCCGTGATCGCCAACGCACTGAACGTGCTGTTGATACTCCACGCCGACCACGGGCAGAACTGCTCCGCTTCGGCGGTGCGTCTGGTGGGCTCGGGCCAGGCGAACATCTTCTCGTCGATCGCGTCGGGAATCCACGCGCTGTCCGGTCCCCTCCATGGTGGAGCCAACCAGCGCGTTCTCGAGATGCTCGAGCACATCGTCGCCGACGGCGGCGACGTGTCCCATTACGTTGCCAAGGCCAAGGACAAGGACGACCCTTTCCGGCTCATGGGCTTTGGACACAGGGTGTACAAGAACTTCGACCCGCGAGCCCAGATCATCAAGGGCCACGCCGCCGAGGTTCTCGACAAACTCGGGATCGACGACCCTCTTCTCGAGGTCGCCCGCCAGCTCGAAGACGTCGCCCTTTCGGACGACTACTTCATCGAGCGCAAGCTCTACCCGAACGTCGACTTCTACTCGGGGATCATCTACCGGGCGATGGGTTTCCCGACCGACATGTTCACGGTGCTCTTCGCTCTGGGGAGATTGCCCGGATGGCTGGCGCAGTTCCGTGAACTGTCGCTCGATCCCAACACCCGGATCTTCCGGCCGCGCCAGGTGTACACGGGTCGCCCCCTACGGGAGTTCACGCCGATCGACCAGCGCTGACTCAGATCTCCGGGACGTCCTCGACGTAGGCGCCGTCGAGCACCTCGCCCGAAACCGCGTCGATCTGTACGAGCGCACGCCTGGCAGGCGGCTCTTCAGGTGAATAGACGATCACCTGCCATCGTGGTCGTGCTCGCACCCCCGAGAAGGTGATCGCCGCCGA
>JBFGRR010000038.1:0-9865 GCA_041567215.1 Acidimicrobiia bacterium
ATCGCGAGGTGAATGGATGTTGACCGCAAACAAAGGATTCCAGCTGATCGCAGAGATCAACCCCCCTGATCTCCCCAATGGGATCCACCACGACCTGAGGGGGCGTTGGGACAACGTGCTGATCACGGACAACGTGTTCGGGAAGATCAGGGTGTCGCCATATGCGTTCGCGGCGCGCATCACCCACGATGTGCCTGAAGTCCATCCAACGGTGGTGGCCTCCACACGAGACCGGAACGTGCTTGCGATCGAGTCCGAGGTGCGGGGAGCCCTGGGAAACGGCGTCGACTCCTTCCTCGTCGTGGTTGGTGACACCCACCCATACACCGACCACCTGGCCCACCACTACGAGGTCGTCGACCATCTCACCGACCTGCAGTCCCAGATGCCGCCGTTCGAAGTGGGGATGCCCACGCGCTTCCGCAAGTGGCAGTTCCGCAAGCGCATCGAACTGGGCGCCCAGTTCTTCGTGGCCGGTCCGGTGATCGACCCATCCACCCTCGACGCACAACTCGAGAGACTGGGCATCGAGTCGGGTGATCCGCCCGTGTTCCTGATGGTTCTTCCTCCGTTCTCACTCGGTTGGGTCGATGGCGCCGAGCAATACGGATGTGTACCCGCGTCGGACGCCATGAAGGCTCGACTCGCCCAACTGGACACATCGTCCGCACGCAGCTTCGGGTGGGAACAGGCGACGCTCGCCGTAGAAGCAGCACGCGACCGCGGCCTCGCCGGCGCTGTGATCACCGGAGTCAAGTTCGACACGGTTGTTGGCGATGGCGCCGGGTGGAGGGAGGGCTTGGCGCTCTGACCGCCTGCGCACCGGCCCCGCCGTGGCTCTATCAGCAACGGGATGCCAAGATCAGCGGGGTGACAGGAACGCAAGTGACCGTGGGAGGACAGGAACCGGGCCCTCCTCCCCCCTCGCCCGACCCACCAAAGAAGTGGCTGGCTGTCGGCGCCATCGGAGTTGCGGTCGGTTTGCTGTTCGGGTTGGGTCTCGACGGCGGCACCGATCCTGCTGTCACCGAACCGGGCGCCAGCCCGGACATCGAGCCACCGCCGGCGGTCACCATCACCACGGTCACTACGCGTCCACAGGCGGATCGACTGGCCACCAGGGCACCCGGATTCATCGACGACCTGGTGGTTTCCTACTCGACCACCGTCGGGACGACAGGGGTCTCCGTCTGGAAGGCGTCCGCGCGGGGCCCTGTCGACGCCGGCCTTCCCGCCGGGGAATACCTGGCCGACTCGTTCCACGGGTGGCTGGCAACCATCACCTCGACTCGGTACTCCACAGGAGACATCCTCTGGGTCGGGAACCAGGCCTACATGGAACCGGTGGGCACGGGCGTGATCGATGCCGTGTGGCATACACAGCGGCCGGGCCGGATCACCTGGACGGAGACCGGCGAACCGGGGGTGTCGATCCTCTACACCGCCTCCTTCTCGGCCGGACAGGAAACCATCCCGGTGGAGGTGACGCGATTCGAGGGCTCGCCCGGTGTGAGCCCGGTGTGGTGGAGCACCGCCGGGATCACGGTCTTCGTCGAGGACCTCGGGGTGCTCTATCTGCTCGATGACGCCAGCGGAGAGACCATGGCCGAGTTGGCAGTCGATGCCTTCGTGGCGGGAACCGATGTCTACGCCATGACCGTCAGGAACGGTGAATCATGGCTGGTGGACGGCAGGCTCTCGCCGATGCGGCCCCTGACCATCTCTCCGAGTTGCCTGACCGGCTCATTCGCAGGAATCGGGACCCCCAACGGGCCTTTTGCGGCCCTGGCGTGCGGCCGCGCCGACGCCTCTCAGTCGCTCCAGGTCTGGAGTGTGGGGTTCGACTTCGAAGAGATGCTCATCGAGGTACCTGGTACCGGCCTGGTCAAGCCCGCCTGGACTCCGGATGGTCTCATGGCAATTCTCCCCACGATCGACCCGGTGCGACCGAGCACCGAGATGACCTTCTACTCACCCGGCGGAGACCTGGCGTTTCAGGTCGACTTCCCCGGCCGCATCTTCTGGCTCGAAGTCGTCACCAACCGCTGAGCACAGCTCAGCTGAATGCCTGGATGCCGGTCAGCGAGTTGCCGAGGATCAGCGTGTGGATCTCGTTGGTGCCCTCATATGTCAGCACGGTCTCGAGGTTGGCCATGTGCCTGAAAACCGGGTATTCGAGGGTGATCCCGTTGGCCCCGAGGATGGAGCGGGCAGTGCGGGCCACATCGAGAGCGACTTTCACGTTGTCCATCTTCCCGAAGGAGATCTGCTCGGGGGTGAGAGTCCCGGCGTCCTTTCGGCGGCCGATGTGAAGTGCCACCAGGGCTGCCTTGTTGACGGCCACCATCATCTCGACCAGCTTCTTCTGGGTGAGCTGAAAGCTGGCGATCGGCACGCCGAACTGCTTCCTCTCCAGGGAGTAGTCGAGCGCTGACTCGTAAGACGCCCGGGCGGCGCCCACCGCCCCCCAGGCGATCCCGAACCGGGCCTCGTTCAGGCACGAGAGTGGGCCACGCATCGAAGACACGCCTGGCAGAACGAAGTCGCCCGGGATACGGACCTCGTCGAGTATCAACTCCGAGGTGACAGAGGCCCGGAGGCTGGCCTTGTGGTGGATCTCCGGCGCGGAGAAACCCTTCGAGTCGGTGGGCACGATGAATCCTCGTACCCCCTCGTCGGTCTTGGCCCACACGATGGCGATGTCGGCGATGGAACCGTTGGTGATCCACATCTTGGTGCCGTTGACGATCCAGTCGGAGCCGTCCCTGCGGGCCCGCGTCCTCATGGAGGCCGGATCGGATCCGGAGTCCGCTTCTGTCAGCCCGAAGCATCCGATCACCTCGCCGGTGGCCATTCGCGGCAGCCAGGTCTGCTTCTGCTCTTCCGAGCCGAACTTCCAGATGGGGAACATGCACAGCGAGCCCTGCACCGAAACGAATGATCGGATCCCCGAGTCCGCCGCCTCCAACTCGACGCAGGCCAGGCCGTAGTCGACATTTGATGTGCCGGCGCACCCGTAACCTTCGAGGTGCATCCCGAAGAGGCCCATCGCGCCCATCTCCTTGGCGAGCACCTCGTGAGGAATCGCCCCGTCCTCCCACCAGGCACCCACCTCGGGGATCACCTTGTTGGTGACATAGCTCCGGACGGTGTCACGGAGCAGGATCTCGTCCTCGCTGAGCAGCGAATCGAAGTCGAGGAAATCACGGGGGTCGGGGCGGGTGAAGGAAAGCTCGGACATACCCTGGAGTATCGCAGGTGCGGGAACGGTCAGTTCGAGTAGCTGACCGACATCGGCACCGACCAGCGGGCAACCATGCGTGAGTAGCAGATCCCCGCCTCGCCCCAGTCACCGTCTTCCAGCGCCTCGAGAGCAGCCCAGATGTCGGCCGCCGAGTCGTCCATCACCAGAGCGTCGTTCGAGAACAGCCCGGCCACACCCGCGTAATCGAGTTCGAGCATCGACTCCACCCCGAACTCCGAGACCCAGTTCCTCAGCTCTCCGACCTCGACTGCCACACCTTCGGGCACCGAGCTCTCTTCGAGGATTCGGATCGCCTGATCGAGTCGGGCGATCGCCGAGATGTGATCCGTTCGATAGCGGATTCTCAACTCGTCGCCCTCCCCAAGCAGCTCGCGGCTCTGGGGCGGGAAAGGGACGAACCAGCGCATCGGCACGTGCCACGCCGAAGTGAGGATGTGAGGCTTGAGCCCGGGGTACTCGGCGTGCAAACCGGCGAGCTCACGACGAGCCTGGCGGGCGATAGCTTCGGGAATCACCGAACCACCCAGCTGGCCGTAGGAACGGCGGACGGCGAGCACGCCCTGGAGAAGCCTCAGGCGCGGAGTGCGGGGGCACAGGTAGCTCTCGCCCCTCCACTCGGCGTGGTAACCGTCTTCCTGCATCGATTCGGCCACCAACCCATATCGGCCCGACACGACCGGCGAAGCAACCGAACCCACGACCAGGGGAACGGAAGGCATCGAAAGAGCCGGTTCGTAGACACGCAGATGGGCGGCCGGGATCATCAAAGCAGCGTACCCAAGCCGGGGATATCGCGCTCCGGGCAGGGCCATCCGGGCTCCGGTCACGGGTAGAGTGGCGGTACCCCACGGGAAGGTATCGCTGCGTGTCGACGACCAATGCTGAGGAGGGCACCCAGCGATGGAGTGGATGAGGCGGGAACTGCATCACACCGATCTCGGGTTGACCGACGACCGGGTCCTCGAGATGTACTCCCACATGCTCACCGCCCGCAAGATGGACGATCGGATGTTCGCCCTGAACCGCCAGGGGCGTGTGCCATTCGTCGTGGGCTCCTCGGGGCACGAGGCAATCCAGGTGGCATCGATGATGGCCCTCGACCCCGAGACCGACTGGATCCTCCCCTACTACCGCGACATGGGCGTGGCTCTCGCATGGGGCATTCCGCCGCTCGACATCTTCCTCGCGGTGTTCGCCCGTCAAGATGACCCGACGTCGGGCGGACGACAGCTCCCGAACCACTGGTCCTCGAAGGGCCGCAACATCTTCACCCAGTCGTCGGTGATCGGAACCCAGTACCCACATGCGGCCGGTATCGCTCACGGCCTGGCCATGCAGGGCCTGCCCGGCGTCTGCGTGGTCACCGGAGGCGAGGGATCCACCTCCGAAGGCGACTGGCACGAGGCGATGAACTGGGCGGGCATCCACCGCCTCCCCCTGATCGTGATCATCGAAAACAACGGGTATGCCATCTCGGTCCCGGCGAGTGAAGAGGTGTCGGGAAGCATCACCGAACGGGCCCGCGGCTACGGGATAGAAGCCGACCTGGTCGATGGCAACGACCCGCTGATGGTCTACAAGAAGATGAGCGAAGCGGTGGCCAGGGCCCGAGCCGGTGAAGGACCCAGCCTCATCGAGGCGGCGACGTATCGCTACTACGCACACACTTCCGATGACGACGACCGGCTTTATCGTTCAAGGGAGGAAGTCGACGAGTGGCGGCGCAACGACCCCGTCGTCTGGCTCAAGCAATACCTGGTCGAAGAACGATTGCTTTCGGAGGCGGAAGAGGCCGCCCTCAACACCGAGATCGAACAGCACCTCGCAGATGCAGTTCGTAGAGCCGAAAGCGCTCCGCAGTCCCGGGATCCATACAGCCACGTGTATGCAAGGGTCATCGAGCCCGGACCCGCATCTACAGGCCTCGAGCCAACCCCGGACGGCGAGGAAGTGAACCTGATCACTGCGATCAACCGCTCACTCCACGAAGTGATGGCCGCCTACCCCAACACGGTGGTCTTCGGCGAAGACGTCGCCGGAAGGAAAGGTGGTGTGTTCAAAGCGACGGTCGGCTTGACCGAAGCGTTCGGCACCGAGCGCTGCTTCAACACCCCTCTCGCCGAGTCCAGCATCATCGGGTGCGGCGTCGGAATGGCAGCGTCGGGAATGCGCCCGCTGGCCGAGATCCAGTTCGCCGACTACATCCACCCCGCCTTCGACCAGATCGTCAGTGAGGTCGCCAGGGTCCACTACCGATCAAACGGCGAGTGGACCTGCCCGCTGGTGATACGCACCCCCTACGGAGGATCGATCCAGGGCGCCCTCTATCACAGCCAGTCGATCGAGGCGTTCTACACCCATGTCCCGGGGCTGAAGGTGGTGGTGCCGTCGACGCCCGCCGACGTCAAAGGCCTGCTCTTCGCAGCCACCGACGATCCGGATCCGGTGATGATCCTCGAACCGAAGAAGCTCTACCGGCTCGGCAAGGGGCCCTACCCGGAGGGGGACTGGGTCGTGCCTCTGGGCAAAGCCGCCATCAGGAAACTCGGGACCGACATCACGATTCTCGTATACGGGGCCATGGCGCACTTCGCGATGGAGGCCGCCGATGCCATGGACGAGCTGGGGATCTCTGCGGAGATCATCGACCTCCGATCGCTCAAGCCGCTCGACTGGCCCACCATCGAGGCGTCGGTGCGCAAGACCAACCGCGTCCTCATCGTCCACGAGGACAACGAGTTCATGGGTTACGGTGCCGAACTGGCGGCCCAACTCGCCGACAAGGCGTTCGAATGGCTCGACGCCCCGGTCCGACGCTATGCCATTCCTGACATTCCTGCGTTCCCCTATGCGAAGGAACTCGAGGACATGGTCTACCCCACCCCCGAAGGCATCGTCCGCCACGCCCAGGAGTTGGCGAAGTACTGACCTCAGAGAGCCACGGTCGGCACCCGCGAGAACCACGGCCGTGCCTTTTCCAGTTGGCCGGCAAGCCGGAACAGTGTCGCCTCGTCGCCGAATCGTCCCGCGAACTGCACACCGACCGGCAGGCCGTCTTCCGTCCAGTGGAGGGGCACCGACATGGCGGGCTGTCCGGTCATGTTGAACAGTGGTGTGTTGGGTATGGGTTCGAGGGTCTTGCCGGCCAACTGCTTGAAGGCCGCAAGCACCGCAGGCTTCACGGGCGCCCGCTTGAGCGCAGCCAGGAGCTTCCGCTCCACCGCGTTGGGGCGCAGCGCCCCGTGAGGGAACGGCGGTTGAGACAGGGTCGATGAGACGAGGACATCCACGCTCTCCATGACCTTGCCAAGGGCCCTTCCCGCCCGTCGCACCGAGTCCATCGCTCGTGCGAAGTCCGCTGCGGTCAGTGTCCGTCCGACGATGCCGAGCATCCAGGTGGTCGCTTCATAGGCGTCCGGGTCGGGTTCCTCGCGCCCGGTCAACTCGGCTGAGACCCTGATGGTCTCGGCAACGGCACCTGCCACGAGCACCGTGAACGCCCAGGTGTACTCCTCCACTTCGAGCGGCAGTTCGATCTGTTCGACCTGATGCCCCAGCGTCTCGAGGAGGTGGGCTGCCGAATTGACCGCGCGCCGGCACTCGGGATCCTGCGTCGAATCGAAGATCGTTCCCGGGATCACGCCCACCCGCATCCGCCCCGGGTCCAACTCGACCTCCTCCGAATAGGTGCGGACCGGGGGAGTGACCCAATACGGATCTCCCGGCTCGGGGCCGCTGATGGCGTCGAGGATCGCCGCGGAGTCCCTGACCGAGCGGGTCAGGGCATGGTGCTGGCTGAAACCGAACCAGTTCTCACCTTCCAGCGGTCCCACGGGGGTGCGAGCCCTCGTCGGCTTGAGCCCGAACAACCCGCACTGTGAGGCGGGGATGCGGATCGATCCGCCGCCGTCGGATGCGTGGGCCGCGGGCACCATCCCGGCCGCCACCGCGGCACCCGATCCACCAGATGATCCACCGGCAGTTCGGCCCAGATGCCACGGGTTTCGGGTGATGCCATGGAGTTCCGACTCGGTGTACGGGAGGATCCCGAACTCGGGACTGGTGGTTCGCCCGAGTACGACGAGACCGGCATCCTCGAATCGCCGAACCAGTGTCGCCGTGAACGGCGCAACGTGGTTCTTCATCGAACGGGACCCCGACGTGAGGCCTACGCCTTCCCATTCGGCCCCCAGATCCTTGAGCAGGAACGGGACCCCGGCGAAGGGGCCATCGATGTGCCCGCTCTCCAACCGCGCCATGGCCCTGTCGTAGGTCTTCACCGAGACTGCGTTGATGGTCGGGTTGACCGCCTCGATCCGGTCGATTGCAGCGGCAACGACCTCGGGACCGGTTATCTCACCAGAGCGAATCAGACCGGCAAGTCCAACGGCGTCGAAGTTCTGGTAGTCCGCAAATGACGACATATCTGCCTCCAGGAGGCAGACGCTACCGCCTCAATGAGCTGAGCGCGCCAGGGTGCCGCGCACCCTGCTGAGGAGCTCTCGCGGAGAGAACGGCTTGGCCACGTAGTCGGTGGCTCCGATGCCAAATCCGAGTTCGACGTCGTCGGACTGGGCTCGAGCCGTGAGCATGATGACCGGCAGGTTCTTCCACTCCTCACGCTCGCGAATGGCGCGACAGGCCTCGATCCCGTCCATCACCGGCATCATCAGATCGAGGACAACCAGGTCGACATGGTGTTGCTCGAGCACTTCGAGAGCGATTCGTCCATTGGCAGCCTCGAGGACCTCTATGCCATCGAGCTTGAGCTTCATCGCCACCAGCTCGCGGATGTCGCGATCGTCGTCCACGACAAGGACGGTTGCCATCGCTCTCACCTCGCCTTCGGTAGGCGCAACGTCACCGTTGCTCCCTCGTTGATCTTGGATCTGATTGCCACACTGCCGCCATGGATCTCAGCCACCCGCTTCACGTATGGCAATCCGAGTCCGGTGCCCCGGATCTCCAACCGCTGGGCGTTCTCGGCGCGATAGAACCGGTCGAAGACCCTCTCTGTCTCGTGCTCTGACACTCCGATTCCGTCATCGGTCACCTCGACGACGGCGTGATCGGCCTCGGTCTTCACGCACACCATGATCCGGCCGCCGTCCTTGCCGAACTTCACGGCATTCTGAACCAGGTGAGCGATCGCCTGATGGATGGCGTGCTTGTCGGCCACCAGCCGGCAGCCGGCATCAAGATCGGTGTCGATGGTGATGTTTCGGCTCCGAGCATCGAACGCGACCCGGTTCACCTCGAAAGACGCAGCCGCAGCCAGATTCACCTCGGCCAATCCGGGCTGGGACTGGTCCCAGTCGGTGACCACATCGAGGATCTCGGAGATCAGGATCCGCAGCGTCTCGGTGTTGCGCTCGATCGCGCCGACCAGGGTCCTCTGCTCGGATGTGAGCGGCCCCAACGACTCATCGGCGATCAACTCCAGGAAGCCGATCATCGAGGTGAGTGGTGTGCGCAGCTCGTGCGACACGTTGGAGACGAACGCGTCCTTGAGGCGGTCCACCTCTTCTCGTTCGCTCAGATCCCTGGCCAGCACGGCGATGAACGGCGCCGAGTCGGCTGGGCCCTGGGCGATCACCACCAGGGAGACCGGAATCGTCTTGCCTGCCGCGGTCTCGATTTCGGACTCACCGACCCAGACACCTCTGGATTTGGCTGCCGGGAGCACACGCTCGACGAACGCGACCCGGTGAGACTCGGCGATGATCGAAGCCAATTCGAGGTCGTCGACTGCGTCATCTTCGGTCCGACCCAAAAGTCGCCGGCCCCCGGAGTTCAGATACCGGAGCCTCTCGTCGCAAGTAGCCCAGGCGACGAGGTCGGGAGTGGATTCGATCAGCGACGACGCCATCTCGAGATCCGCACGCCCGTTGCCGCCGGTACCGCGCGCCTCGATGATGGCGGCACCGCTCGCCAGCAGCGGGTGAAGCATGTCTGGGAGACCCGGGTCGGCCAACAGCGGATCACCGGTGAGTCCGACCAGTCCCACAAAACGACCCGAGACGATCGGGGCGACCAGCAGTCGCGACATGGGTGAAATCGACTTGCTGTCCCGGAGCGGGTCGCGGGTTCCGGGCATCGAGATGACCGACCCGGAGCGCAGAACCGCCCGAACGGCGGCTTCGGTGTCGGGGTGGAGCGAAACCAGGTCTTTGCCTCCGACCCAACGGGTGGCCAGCAGCCGGGACTCCGGCTCGCCGCGTGAATCCGTTCCCACTTCGGCGATGAATCCGTAAGGGGCGCCGGCGAGCCTTCGCGCCGCGTCGAGCAGCGCCTCCCACACGTCGGACACGCTTCGAGCCATGGCACACTCGACGTGAAGACGGGAGATCTCCTCGAGAGAGGCCCCGCCGGTAGCGCCCGCGGGGGCCCCGATCGTCGCTGGTTCCATCCAGTCATCTTCGGCGGGGGCCACTCCCGAGTTGAGCCATTCCGCCGCCGTGGGCCGGTTCTCGGCGGCCGTCGAGGCCCTAACCTCAGGCGCCGATGTCGCTACTGAGAGAACTCTCGGAACTCACCGGGAACGCCTTCGTTCAGGCCGGTCTACCGGCCTCGCTGGGCGAGGTCGTCGTCTCCCAGCGG
>JBFGRR010000039.1:0-9840 GCA_041567215.1 Acidimicrobiia bacterium
AGATGGCGCGAAACCGGATCTCGTCGTAGGCGTGCACCGTCATGAGAGGATCCCTGCCGCATAGGTGCCAACCCATCGATCGACGGCGCGTACGAACCTGCCCCGTCGAAGTGGGCGACCCTCCCAGGCCGCATCGACGACCGCCGGGTCTTCGGGGATGAAAGCCAGGCTCCGCGGTGTGAGGGCACGCGCCACCTCGTCGAGGATCTCTCCCCGACGGAAGGAGTCACGAGGTGCCCGGTTGATCATCAGATCGACGACCCGACCTGCGCGGCCTGCCCACCGGAGCAGTCGCCCGACCCCAACCGGACTGCCCGAGCCGACAACCACGACCTGGTTCGCGTCTCGAACGAGCTGCCCCAACGCGCCTCCGAACGGTTCGGACGGACTTCCTGCGTCTACGACCACAGTTCGGTGATCACTGCGGAGCCGGTCGATGACCGCAGCCAGATGATGCGGGCGGAGACTCCCCAGGTGTGACCCTGCAGGCGCTCCCGGCAACACGGACAGCTCCCCCGACCTGACGAGAAGGGTGTCACGAGCCTGGGACTCCACCCCGTCGATGGCGGTGAGCAGGTTCGGGTGCGGATCGAGATCGAACCGCTGCGCCACCGACGCCGCGGTGAGATCCAGGTCCACCAGGGCACACCGCCCGAGCCGCCTTGCGAGCGAGTGCGCCACAGCGGCCGAGATCTCCGTCACGCCCACCCCTCCGCCGGGACCGACGAACAGGATCAAGGCGCCCGGTTTCGACTGCGATGCCTGGCGCACCGTCTCGGGAACCTCGTCCGGAGCGAGCAATCGAACGCGACCGATCAGCTCCAGGAACTCATCGGGGTCGGCGCGGGCGTCCACGACGTCGGAGACCCCGCATTCGAGGAGCCGATCCTTTCCGTCCGGATACTCGCTGGGGTCGTAGACGCCCAGCACGGCAGCATTCCTGCGCTTCACGGCCGACACGAGGGTTGGAGTGAGGTAGGAACACACGTCATCTATCAACAGGACGTCGAACCCCTCCCGCTCCAGGTCGGCCGGGCTCATCGCCGTGAGCCTGATCCTGGCTCCACCGTGGTCGGCGAGAAACCGCCTCAGCTGATCGGGCCAGCTGCGAACCGATACCGCCATCGCCAGCTCGGTGTCGATCATCGCTCACCGCCTACCTGGGCCGCTCCCGTCGCCAGGATGATCTCGATCCGATGAGCGGCAGCGACCTCTGCAAGGTCGAGCGCAGTCTGAGCATCGACTGCCAGCACGACGAAGAACGCACCGGGAGCACCGAGGCCGCCCCGGTTGGAGTCCGGAACGGCTACGACCTCGAGGTCTGTAGCCACGAAACGGGCCGCGCCTTCGACGACGGCGACGACATCCACACGGTCGCCGGGCACCACCCGCCCGCCCACAGCGTGCTCGACATCCACCGGCAGGCTCATCACTCGCATCCCGTCTCGGCCTGCGGGGGCCAGCAGGGACGCGGCGGTTACGGGATCCCCCGCAGACACGGAGCGGGCCAGGATGTGGCCCCACCGGGATGAGACATCCGCTTCCGATAGAAGACGCGAGGTGAAGTCCGGCGAAGCCCCGACCTCCACATACCGAACCATCGAGGGCGCCAGAGTCGAGCCGGCAGGAATGTCGGTGGCAGCCACCGCGAACAGCTCCGCGGTGGTGGCGCCACGCAACACCATCAAGTTGAGCAGAAACGCCAGAACGCCGATCACGGCGATGAGTAGATGGCCTGAGGAGAGCCGCGACCACCAGGGCCGCCTGATCTCTGCGACCGGACCCCCACGTCCTGGTTCAACAACCCCCTGTAGTGTCCTGGCCACTACAGACCTCCACCCGCGCATCCTATCCACACCGTCGCTCAGCCTGCCGAGGAAACCGGAGCATGAATCCTGAAGACGAAATCCGCAGAATCGGCAGCGAACTGCGCTGGAGCGCCTCCGGCGCCGAGTTCGTCGAGGAGGCAGAGATCACCGAGTCGGAAACCGAGACCGGCCGGCGTCGCCGGCAGACGATGATCGACGTGGTCACCGAGGCGATGCATCGCGGCGACACGGTCACCGCGCGTTTCGCCGACACCGTGATGACGGGTCGGATCGTCGCCGTGGGCACCGACTACTTCTCGTTGGAGACGCCCTATGAGGTCGCCGATCTCAGGACCGCCGTCGTGGCTCTCTCGATATCCCGGCAGCCCGAAGGGGGCACCTCTGCCAAGCCG
Source organism: Acidimicrobiia bacterium (assembly GCA_041567215.1). Taxonomy (GTDB): domain Bacteria; phylum Actinomycetota; class Acidimicrobiia; order Spongiisociales; family ZC4RG35; genus JBFGRR01. The sequence continues at coordinate 2,222 of JBFGRR010000039.1, forward strand.
GGGTCGGTCACCTTCAAGGCACGCCTGGCCGAGTACGAACAGACCGGGGAGACGGTGGGCCTTGCACTGCGCGACGGCCGGAAGTGGGATGCATCCCGCCTGCACGTCGTCGCGGACGACCACGTGGCGATCGGCCACGAGGGCGAGCCGCGCACCTACCTCCCGCTGGCCGACATCGCCGCCGCGTTCAGGAGTCGGTTGGCTCGCTGACCTCGACCGCAGCCGGATGAGCTCGCAAGAAGTCGACGATCTCGTCGCGGATGAACTTGAAGGCACGACCGCCGGGCAGCTTGTAGGCCGGGATACGGCCTTCACGGGCGTACCTTCTCACCATCTGCACGTTCATGCCGAGAAGCTCTGCCACCTGGGCGGCGTCGAGGATCGGCGGGTACTCGTCCATGGATGACATATGTGCTTTCCACGTTACCTGAAGGCAACCTACGTTGTGGAACGAACGGTTTGAAGGGGTTCGCTCCGGGTTGTCACCTAGGGCGAGGATGCGATCTACGCTTGGGACATGACCGAGCCAACAGTGCGACCCGACTCCATCGAGCAGCCCGAAGACGAATCGGCGGTCCTCAGGCCGACGAAGCTGATCCGGATCGCGTCGATGACCCGGGCGATGCTCGACGAGGTCCGCCAGGCTCCGCTCGACGAAGCCGGCCGGGAACGGCTCAAGAGAGTCCACCAGCAGTCGCTGGAAGAACTGCGCGAGGTTCTGTCGGCCGATCTCCTCGAAGAGTTCAACGACATCTTCGAACCGCTCCGCCAGGACGAGGTTCCCTCCGAGTCCGTGCTCCGAATCGCCCAGGCGCAGCTGATCGGATGGCTGGAAGGCTTGTTCCACGGAATCCAAGCGTCCCTGTGGAGCCAGCAGATGGCGGCCCAGAGCCAACTCCAGGAGATGCAGCGACGCCAGCTGAATCGGCCGCAAACCGACGAAGAGGCCACCGGCCTCTACCTATGAGGGTGGTGGCTCCTGGAGCCGCATCTCGGTGGTCGGCTCATCCCCGAGGAAGATCTCGGCGGTGGGTTCGTCGGCTCCTGCGTTGAGCCGATTGATCATCACATGACGGGATGCGTTGGTTCCGAAAGCGGTGATCACATCACCCGCCACCAGGAGGGTGGCGCCCGCAGGTACCTCCACCTCGGTTCCCCGCCGGACCGACACCAGCGTCGAACCCTCCGGCCATGAGACGTCCCTGATCAGCTTGCCATCGGCGATCGAGCCCGCAGGAATTCGGAAGTCGTAGAAGCCGGTTCCGGTGTCCGTCCGCTGCTTGAACCGCTCGCGCGCCAGCGTGTCGTCGGTGCTGCGTCCGAGAGCCTGGTGGTAGGCCAGCACCGCCTCGTCTCGCCGGAACAACCCGATCACCTGGTGGGGGTCGTCGTCGGCGACCACGGGGAATCTGCCCACTCCGAGCACGGCCATCCGCTCGAGCGCCTGGGACACGGGAGTAGCCGCAGACACCGTCACCGGCCGGGCCGTCATCACGTCTGCAACTGTCAATGGGACCTCTGTTTCCCCGCCCCGCATGATGTCGCCGGACGTGACCATCCCGACGAGCCGGCCGGATGCATCCAGGACCGGTACCCCGAAGCACTTCGTCTCCCGCATCATCCTGTCCACCCGTGACAGATCCATCAGCGGGCTGGCCAGGGCGGGAGGAGTGATCATCACATCGCCCACCGTCACGGTCTCGAGCAGGTCCACCTGCGACGAACGGCGCAGCCTGATGCCTCTCCGCTCCAATGCCATCGTGTACACGCTCAGCGGGTGCACACGGTCGGCGACGAAGGCGGCGAACGTGGCCGAGAGCATCAGCGGGAGCACCAGGCCGTACTCGTTCGCCCCCGTGATCTCGAACACCAACAGGATCGCCGTCAGGGGTGCCCTCCCCACCGCGGCGAACACCGTCGCCATGCCAACGACTGCGAAAGCGCCCGGGCGGAGGTCCGAGAAACCCCAGAAGCCCTCCATGAGTTCGGCGTAACCGGCTCCGAGCGCGGCTCCGATGAAAAGCGAGGGCATGAAGGCCCCGCCCGACCCGCCACTCGCCAGGGTCGCCGATGTCGCCAAGACCTTGCCGACAACCAGAACGAGCAGAGCCGAGGCTGCGAAGGCAGACACCCCGAACCGCTCCGAGTAGGACTGGACGGTGAGCAAATCGGTGACGAACTTCTGGCCCGTTCCCAACACCCGTGGCTCGTATACGCCGATCAGCGCGATGGCCAGGCCGAGGCCGACCGGGCGCAGCCAGGCCGGGCCGCGGCGGGTCTCGTAGGTGCGCTCGACCACATCGAGAAGACGCAGGAAGGCGAACGCGGCCACCACGGCGAGGATCGCCAGCCCGGCGTAGAGGATGAGTTCGCGGGGATCGCCAACCGAGTAGCTACCGGCACGGAGCAACTGCTCTTCACCCACCAGGCTGCGCATGGTCACTGCGGCTGCGATCGACGACACCACCACAGCCGACATGTGGGTCACGGAGAACGACCCGAGGATCACCTCCAGGGCGAACAGCATGCCGGCGATCGGGGCGTTGAAGGAGGCGCCGATGCCGGCGGCCGCGCCCGCAGCTACCAGGCTCTTCACCTGTTCCTCACCGAGGCCGAGATGGCGTGAGATCGATGAACCTATGGCCCCGCCGATCTGGACGATCGGCCCCTCACGTCCGGCAGAGCCTCCCCCGCCGAGGGTGAGGGCGGTGGCAGCGATCTTGAGAGGGATGGACCGCGTCGCCATGTAACCGCTGTGAACCCCGATCGCCGCCGAAGCCTCGGGCACGCCGTCGCCGGCGACTTCGGGTGCAAACCTCCTGGCCAGCCACCATGCGAGGAGCAGGCCGAGCGGCACCGACACGATCGGGAACCAACCATCGAGCGACGTCGCGTCACCCATCCCCTCGAACAGGAGCACCACGGCCTGGGAGACCCAGACCAGGATGGCTGCGCCCAACCCGACCGCGGTGCCGACGAGGAGCGACACACCGAGGAACCCGGCGGTGTCGCGATCCCTGAGCAGGGCCAGTCCCCGCTCCGGAAGAGCCATCCATCGCATACGGCGGCAGAGTAGGACCTAACTGCCCTGCATCAGGCGAACGGCCGGTCGTAACCTGTGGCCATGGACCTCCATCCCGACCTCCACCCCCTCGCATTCCTGGTCGGTACCTGGCACGGCTGGGGACACGGGGAGTACCCCACGATCGAAGACTTCGACTACGAGGAGGAGATCAGCTTCGTCCCCGGGCCCGGCAAACCCTTCCTCGCCTACGGTCAGCACACGCGCGACACCCACACGGGTGCCCCCCTTCACAGCGAGAGCGGGTATGTGCGCCCAGCAGGCGTGGGCAGGGTGGAGCTGGTGCTCTCCCAACCCAGCGGGATCGTCGAGGTCCACACCGGGAGCGTCGAGGGCCACCACGTCCACTTCCGCTCGGTCGTGGTCGAGTGCGCGCCGACGGCCAAGGAGGTGTCCGACGTCGAAAGGCACATCGAGGTGGATGGCAACACGCTCAGATATCGACTGGCGCTGGCCGGGGTCGGCCACGGCCTGCAGACCCATCTCGTTGGCGAACTGAAGCGTCGGTAGCCATTCACGGTTTCCGGCTTCCGTCGGTAGCGTGCCGTCCGTGAAAAACGTGACGCACCTTGGCCGGGTCATCGATATTCGTGTCCCGTCGAATCTCTACGCCGTCCTGGTCGGCGGCGCTTTTGCCGTCGTGGCCCTGCTGCTTGACGCCCCGCCGATCGCCGCCGGCGGTTCTGCTTTCCTCGCCTGGGCACTCGGCAGGGAACTCGATCCCGACCGGGTCCTCACGGCGAACCTGGCGGCACTGGCCGGTGGCGCGGCGGCCCTCTACTTCGAGACGGCGTCGTTGGGCGCGGTCTACCTGTTCTTGATTTCCGCACGAATCCTCTCCCGCACCACCGGTTTGTCCCCGACGACGGTCGATCTGGCCGTTCACGTGCCGATCGCCGCCTTCGTGGCCAGATCCACCATTGGATGGGCGGCGGCACTCGTGCTGGCCGCCGCCTTCGCCCTCGACTCGCGCGCCAAGCCCGCCTCGTCCCGAAACAAGGACGGGTGGGCCGTGGCAGCGGCCGCGGCCGCCACCGCCGTGGCGGCAATCACGGGTTTCGAGTTCTGGGGATCGGGTATCACGGCTGCTTGGGTGGTCGCCGCCCTGGGATTCATCGGGGGCCTGAACGCCGTTCGTCCAGAGCCCGTGACATCGAAGGCCGACTACACCGACCAGACCCTGACGGCTTCGAGAGTGGCCCTGTCCCGGCAGGTGACCCTCGCGGGTGCGGCGTTGGTCGCTGCCCTGACCGCAGCAGCCGGTATTGCAGGCGTGGCGGCGGTGTGGTTGACCCTGGCGGTGCTGGGCGCCGTGCGTGCCTTCAGCCGATAGGACGGGCCATGCGGACGTGCGGCCCGAGGCCCTCGGGTTCGTACTCCCCGGAGACCGCCTCGAAGCCACGGTCCTCGTAAAAGGCGCGAACCGGGGTCCGGGCACTGCACCAGACCAATCTCGCGCCATGGGCCTCTGCGTGATTCAGGCAGGCGTCGAGCAGCATCTCGCCAACTCCCATGCCACGAACGCCCTCATCGGTGGCCATGGCGCGCAGCCGCCAGGCCGGCGCGGTATCCAGATCGGGCGACGGCTCCGGGAAGATCCCGGCGGTCCCGACGACCTCGTCGCCGAGCATCGCCGCGAACCATGCCGCCTCGAGTCCGTCCTCGCCGGGAACCACCAGTTCCTCGAGGCTCTGATGAGGACGGAGGATTCGCTGGCGAAGAGGCCGGGTCAGCACCGCGTCCACCCTCGCCACCTGGATCAAGACGGAAGTCAGGATCGCCGCCTTCGAGACCATCGCCGCCGCCGAGCAGCTGCGCTCGGCCAGTTCGACGGCGCGTTCGAGCCGGTCGGGTGCCCCACCGCTTCGCACCACGAACACGAGTTGGACCCGGTTCCAGATCCGCGGCACCTTCTCCGCCCTGGTACCCCAGGCCGAGACGTGGAGGGCCTCGAGGGGCTGGCGCATCTTCTCGATGACATCGATGAGGGTCGACTGGGCGCACGTGACCAGGGACACGAGGAGCAACTCCATCGGTCCCGGACCGGCGCTCGCCGCCCCGGCACCGGCCTGGACGGTGAACGTGTGGCCACTGCGGGTGTCGACGGCGAAGACGTGATCGGCCAGGCCATCCGAGGTGACGATTCGTTCCATCTGGCGAGTATGGCTCGCCGCCCGTTTGGGGACGAAATGGGGCCATAGTCACGCCCGGAGGGCTCACCCCGACGCGCTGGAGGAGTCGTCCCTGGTCATCACAGCTAGCCTCCAGCCGTGCCCCAGACTCCCGACTACAGCCGCAAATGGTGGGTCATGGGCACCATCGCCACCGGTGTTCTCCTGGCCACCATCGACGGTTCGATCGTCAATGTGGCGCTGCCCACGCTCGTCGAAGAGTTCGACACCACCTTTGCGGTGATCCAATGGGTGAGCCTCGGATATCTGCTGACACTGGCCACGCTCACCCTGGGGGTGGGGCGACTCGGCGACATCGTCGGCAAGAAGAAGATCTACACGTCGGGTTTCTCGGCATTCACCCTCGCGTCGATCCTGTGCGGCTTTTCGCCCTCTGTCGGGTGGCTGATCGGCTTCCGGGTGGTGCAGGCCCTGGGGGCGACGATGGTCCTCTCGCTGGGCATCGCCATCCTCACCGAAGCATTCCCTTCGAGTGAACGCGGCAAGGCGATCGGGCTGGTCGGGACCGCGGTGTCGATCGGGATCATCACCGGACCCGTCGTCGGAGGCATCCTCATCTCCGCCTTCGACTGGCGTTACATCTTCTTCGTGAACATCCCGGTGGGAATCGCCGGCACCCTCCTGGCGATCCGCCACATACCGAACACGCCTCCGGTGGGAGGACAGCGAATGGACTTCCTCGGAGCGATCATCCTCAGCATCTCTCTCCTGGCCCTGTCGCTGGCACTCACCCTGGGCCAAGACGCCGGCCTGGGGGCGCCGCACATCCTCGTCCTCTTCGTGGTCGCCGCACTCGGCGGGAGTGGATTCGTCGTCCGCATGCTCAGGGTCGACGACCCGATGGTCGACCTGCGCCTGTTCCGCTCGCCCCTGCTCACCGTCAGCGTCGTGAGCGGCTTCCTCACCTTCGTCGCCGTGTCCGCGTTGTTCCTGCTCCTGCCCTTCTTCCTGGAGGGCGTCCTCGGTTTCGACATCGCCCTGGTCGGCATACTGCTCGGGGCCTCGCCGATCGCCCTGGGTGTCGTCGCTCCGATATCGGGCTGGCTGTCGGACCGGATCGGCGTGAGGGTTCTCACCCTCATCGGCCTCGTGATGATGTCTGCTTCCTACTTCGGGTTCCGGACGGTCTCGGTGGACATGTCGATCCCCCACTACCTGGCCCTGGCGATCCCCTTCGGCATCGGCATCGGCATCTTCCAGTCGCCCAACAACTCGGCGATCATGGGAGCGGTACCGCGGGCATTCACAGGGCTCGCCGCCGGCCTCCTCTCCATCACCCGGCTGCTCGGCCAGATCACCGGGGTCGCCGTCGTCGGGTCGATCTGGGCCTCGCGGGTGGCGGCTCGTTCGGCAGCCGCCCTGCCGGGCGGCGACGCCACCGCCGCCCTCCCCGGCGATCAGGTCGCCGGCCTCCAGGACGTGTTCACCATCCTCGGCGTGATCCTGCTCGCTGCAGCGCTGGTCGGGACCTGGGGTCTCGCCCGAGAACGCCAGGACAAGACCCCGTCTGATCAGCCGAACTCGGTCCCCAGGCCGAGAGCCTGAGCACGCTCGAGAGCCAGGGCGCCAGCAGCCACGTCCTGGGGGGCGATGCCCACCGATTTGAACACGCTGGGTGCCCCCGAGGGCCGAACTGCGCGGCCCGCCAGTAGGTCGGCCATGGTTGCATCGGGCTCACGGCCTGCCTGCAACAGATCTCCGGCCTCCTCCGCTGCGGCGAGGCGGTCGTCGACCACAACGAATGACCGCCGCAGGGTCGCCGGCGGGATCTCCACCATCTCTGGACGGAACGCCCCCACGGCGTTGATGTGGGTGGTGGACCGGACCTGCTCGTCACCGAAGAGGGGTTCGGTGGCCGGCGTGGCGCAGCAGACGATGTCCGCTTCCGCCAGCGCCTCGGCCGGCGAGGACACGGCCGAGCCGCCCACCCGGACCGCCAACTCCTCGGCGCGGGCCCGGTTACGGCTCCAGATCACCACCCGCTCGACTTCTCTGACCGCCCGCACCGCGGCTATCTGGTCGGCCGCCATCGCCCCGGCGCCCAACATCGCCAGGACCGACGCTTCCGCCGGGGCGAGCAGACGGCTCGCCAATCCCGATGCCGCTCCGGTTCGGATCTTGGTCAACTCCGGACCATCGACCAGTCCCATGAGCGAACCATCGGGGGCGAATACCGCCACGATCCCGACCGGCTTGCCTGGCACCACCGACACCGCCTTCACCCCGGTGTTGGCGGCGGCCCTGCCGGGCATGAACAGCGACCCACCCAACAGGCTCCGCACCGGAGCTTCGACGTCATCCGAGAAGGCGACCTCCATCGCCGATATCGCCACCGGCATCGGTAG
>JBFGRR010000040.1:0-9812 GCA_041567215.1 Acidimicrobiia bacterium
GCAAGCCGGATCACGGCAGCACGCCGTCGGCTCTCGCCTTGGCGATGGCAGCCTGATGCTCTTCGAAGGTGACGGAGAAGGTGTGGCTTCCATCGGTAGAGCTCAGCACGTAGAAGAAGAACTCCGTTTCCGCCGGTGCCGCTGCAGCCTGCAGGGACGCCAACCCGGGTACCGCGATAGGTGTCGGTGGCAGCCCTTTGTAGCGATATGTGTTGTACGGCGAGTCGAAAGAGCGGTCGAACTGGGCGACGTCACGGGTGCCCAGGGCGTATAGAACGGTGGCATCTATCTCGAGGAAACCGTCGTTGCCAAGCCGGTTCTGGATCACGCTCGACACCAGAGGCCGTTCCTCGGCAACCCGCACCTCCGACTCGATGATCGAGGCGATGATGATCCCCTCGTACTGGGAGAAGCCGAGAGCCTCCAGGTCACCCCAGTTGACCGCCGCCATGCGCCTCTCCATCGTCAGGGCGAGTCGGGCGAGGATGTCGGCAGCCGTGGCGTTCTGGGAGAAGCGATAGGTGTCGGGGAAGAGGAGGCCCTCCCAGTCCGACAACTCCGGGTTGTCGGGCATCTCCCGAATGCCGGTCTTGATCACACCTGATGTGAGGGCGATCTCGAATTCACCGCGCTGTAGACCCGTCGCGCTCGACAGGACGTCGAGGATCTCGGTCACCCTGAGACCCTCGACGACGGTGATGTCGAAGACCCTGACCGTTGGCCCACGTTGCAGCGTCTCGATCACCAGGTCCATGTCCATCTGCGTGACGAGGTCGTAGCTCCCCGCCCGCAGCGTCGCCTCCACGCCTGCGGTTCGCACCGCAGCCTCGAAGAGCGTCGAGGAGCGGACGACACCGGCCTCGGCGAGTATCTCACCGATGCGCGCCGCCGAGGATCCTTCGGGAATGTCCACCGTCACGTCGATCCCGGGTTCCACGTCGCTGGCCGTGCCCGAGTCTCCATCTCCGAACCGGTTCGCGACACTCTCACCCAGGGCTGTTGCGGATACGACGATCAAGACTGTCGCCAGGACGACCAGGCCCACCGTCATCAGGGGTTTGAAGCTCTTGATCCAGTTCTGCTCGTTCACGATCTCGCGTCCAGGTAGCTCCTGAGTATGACCGCGGCCGCAACCTTGTCGATCTTGCGTCGCCGATTGCGCCTGGTCAGCCCACCTTCGAGAAGCGCCTTCTCGGCGGTGTGAGATGTGAAACGTTCATCCACGAACTCGACCGGAAGACCGGTGGCTTCACCCACCGCGTCGCCAAAGCGCCGCGCCGCGATCGCAGCGGCGTTCTCGGCTCCGTCGAGGCTCACCGGCAGCCCTACCACCACGATCTCTGGCCGGTACTCGGCGACGATCTCCTGGATTCGTTGGATGGCATTGGCGGCATCGAGCACCTCGAGCGGACTCGCGGTGATTCGGAGGGGATCACTGATCGCCACCCCCACTCGCGAGGTGCCGTGGTCGAGCGCAAGGACGCGCCCGCTCACAGTCCCGCCAGCGCCCTTCCGGCCTCGTCGCGCGCCGACTCGATGGCTGCCGCCACAGCCTCTCCCTTTGGTCCCCCGGCTTGGGCGAGCTCCGGGTCGCGCGCACCCCCGCCCCCAACGAGTCTCGCCGGATCGACGAGCAGTTCACCGGCCGACAGGCCGGCCTTCACGAGGTTCGCGGCGATGGTGCACACCAGGGACGCCTTTCCGGCGGGGTTCGAACCGAGGATCACGACAGAGCTCCCCAGGCGATCTCTGAGCGCCAGAGCGAGCTGACGCAGTTGGTCGGGTGCGGTCTCCCCTACGGTCGCCGCCAGCAGCTTGTGGTCGCCGACGGACACCGCCGTCTGTGCGAGGTCCGCCGCCATGTCCGCCCGCTCGGCGCTCCTCAGGTCCTCGATCTCGTGCTCGAGGGTCTCGATCTTGCCTAGGAGCGCTTCGATGCGGCCGGGGACCTCCGACGCGGGGGCCCGCAACAGTCGAGAAGTGTGGTCGAGGGCGTCCCTCACGCCCACCAGGTGGCGATATGCGGCTTCGCCGGTGAGGGCCTCGACACGTCGCAGGTTGGAGCCGATGGACGCCTCCCCGAGTACGACCAGAGGGCCGACCTCCCCGGCGGTGTGGGTGTGCGTTCCACCGCAGAACTCGACGGAGAAGTCTCCGACCTTGACCACACGAACGGTGTCGCCGTATTTGTCCCCGAAAAAGGCCAGAGCGCCCATTTCCCTGGCCTCCTCCTTCGAGGTCACAGTGGTGGCGACCTCGTGGTTTTCTATGAGGCGCAGATTCGCCTGTGCCTCCACCTCCGAGATCTCCTGCGGGGACAGCGCCGAGAAATGACTGAAGTCGAAGCGGAGCCTCCCGGACTCGACCAACGAGCCCGCCTGACGGGCGTGGTCCCCCACGACGTCACGGATGGCCCAGTGGAGGACGTGGGTGCCGGTGTGGCTCTTGCGGATCTTCGCCCGTCGGGGTGAGTCGATCTGCAGGTCGGCGTCCTGCCCGATCCTGACCGATCCCGAGAGGACCTTGGCCCTGTGCCCATGCAGCCCCTGAACCGAGTGCTGGGTGTCGATGACCACCACTCGACCGGTCTCGGTCGAGACATGTCCGGTGTCGCCAACCTGGCCACCGGACTCCGCATAGAACGGAGTGCGGTCCATGAAGATCTCGATCTCGTCGCCCTCGGCGGCGCTCTCCACCATCTCGCCATTCCGGACGATGGCGAGGATGCGACCTGAGGTGGACTCCAACTCGTAGCCGAGGAAGTCTGTGAGACCGGTTTGATCCATGACCTTGCGGTAGAACTCGCCGCGGGCGGCCTCGTCTCCACCCTTCCACTCCTTGCGGGCACGGCTCCGTTGGGCGTCCATCTCGGAATCGAAAGACTCGCGGTCGACGGCAAAGCCACGCTCGGCCACGATCTCCTCCGTCAGCTCGATCGGGAACCCGAAGGTGTCGTGGAGCTTGAAGGCGACCCTTCCGGGCAAGGTCTTCTCATCGGCGAGTTGCTCGAGCTCGACGTCCAGCAGCTGATGCCCCGACTCGAGGGTGCGCCGGAAGCGCTCCTCCTCGCGCTCGACGACATCGATGATGAAGTCACGGCGCGCCGGCAGCTCCTCGTACCAACCCCCGAGAGCCTCGACCGTGGCATCCACCAGCTTCGGGGTGACCAGGCCCTCCCCGCCCAGTTGCCAGGCGTGGCGAACCGCCCGGCGGATCAGGCGCCTGAGCACGTAGCCGCGGCCATCGTTGGACGGGACGACGCCATCGCCGATCAACACCGTCATGGCCCGCCCATGGTCGGCGAGGATCCGCAGACTGACATCGGTCAGCGGCGAGTCGCCGTGTTCTACGCCGGTGAATCGCTCTCCCGCCGTACGCACCGGGAGGACCGTGTCCACATCGAAGACGGACGGCACCCGCTGCACGACCATGGCGAGGCGCTCCAGGCCCATGCCGGTGTCGATGCTCTTCTGGGGAAGCTCACCGATGACGTTGTAGGGGCGATCCTGGACGTTCTGCATGAAGACGAGGTTCCAGACCTCGACGTACCGGTCTTCGTCCCCATCCACCGGTCCCCCGTCCGACTCCAACTCGGGGCGGAGATCGACGAACACCTCCGCGCAGGGACCACACGGTCCGGGAACGCCCATCTGCCAGAAGTTGTCCTTGTCGCCGCGGCGCACCCGCTCGGCGGGAACGCCGACGTGGTCGATCCACAGGCCGGCCGCCTCGTCGTCATCCTTGTAGGCGGTGAACCACATGAGGTCTGGGTCGAGCCCGAAGCCGTCGGTGAGCAGCTCGTACGACCACGCCATCGCGTCCGGCTTGAAGTAGTCGCCGAAGCTGAAGTTCCCGAGCATCTCGAAGAACGACATGTGGCGCACGGTCGAGCCGATGATGTCGATGTCGATGGTGCGAACCGCCTTCTGGACCGAGGCCGCCCGCAGATAGGGCGGCTCCTCCTCACCGAGGAAATAGGGCTTGAAGGGAACCATTCCGGCATTCGTGAGCAGCAGCGTCGGGTCCGTGGGAATCAGCGGCGCCGAGGGGCGCACGACATGACCCCGGGCTTCGAAGAAGTCGAGGAATGTGCGCCGGATCTGGTTGCTGTCCATGAGGCGAAGCAGGTTAGTGACGGGACTGCGGCTTCAATGCCGGCGAGGCGCCCGCACCGCCCGGGCAGCCAGGTCGAGCACGTCTGCACCCGTGTTCACCGCGGCACGCCGCAGGTCTGCCGGCGACGGCCTGCGCCTCAAAGCACGCACCGTGACGAGGCCACCGGCGATTGCGCCCGTGACGAACCACCAGATTCGATCCAACACCCGCACGAGGCTAATCCCCCGCCCGGCCCTCACGTCCCAGGTTTTCGTCGATCCACTCGAGTCTGCGCTTGATTCGTTCCTCGACGCCTTGTTCGGTCGGGGCGAAGAGAACCTCGGCCTCCACCCCGTCCGGGAAGTACCCCTGCCGGACGATGTGGCCTGGACGGTCATGCGGATATCGATATGCACCCCGACCTGGACCCGAGCTTCGCAAGTGATCGGGAACCGAGGGAGTCGGCCCGTCCCTGACGAGCCCGCGTGCAGCTTCTATGGCATTTCCGATCGAGTTCGATTTGGGCGCACTCGCCAGATAGATGGTCGCCTGGGTCAGGTGGTAGGCGGCCTCGGGAAGGCCGACGTATGCGAGGGCCTGAGAACAGGCGATTGCCTGGAGGAGGGCGTTGGGATCCGCCAAGCCGACGTCTTCGGAGGCGAGGATCACCAGGCGACGGGCGATGAACTCGGGGTCTTCACCACCCTCGAGCATGAGGTGGAGCCAGTAGAGCGAGGCATCCACGTCGGATCCGCGCACACTCTTGATGAAGGCACTGATCACGTCGAAATGCTGGTCGGCGGCCTTGTCGTAGCGAACGATTCGCCTCTGCAGGGCTTCGGACACGTCTTCCAACTCGATGACCGTCGATCCCCTGCCCTCGGCAAGGGCCGCAGAGACCTCGAGCGCATTCAGGGCGTGGCGGGCGTCACCTCCGGTGCGCATGGACAGCGCCTCGAGCGCATCGCCGGCAATGGCCATCCCGGGCAAGCCCCGCTCCTCGTCGGCAAGGGCAGATTCGATCAAGATGGCGAGGGCTTCGCTGCTCAACGGTTCGGTCTTGAAGAGCGTCATCCGGCTCATCAGGGGCGAGTTGACCTCGAAGAAGGGGTTTTCGGTCGTGGCTCCGATGAGGATGATGGTCCCGTCCTCGACCCCTGGCAGCAGGGCGTCCTGCTGGTTCTTCGAGAACCGATGGATCTCGTCGAGGAAGAGCACCGTGCGCCGTTCGTCGATCCGACCACGGGCGGCCGCCAGCACCTCGCGCACGTCCTTCACTCCCGCCGACGTGGCCGAGAGAGTCTCGAAGAAGGCGTCCGCGTGATGGGCGATCAACCGCGCCAGCGTGGTCTTGCCGGTGCCAGGTGGCCCCCACAGCAGCATCGATATCGGCTTCCCGGTCACCACCAGCCGTCTGAATGCCGCTCCGGGGCCCAGCAACGCCGGCAGGCCAACCACCTCGTCGAGGTTTCGCGGCCGCATCCTCGCTGCCAGCGGCGCCACTCGCGCCAGGACCTCTCGAGCCTTGGACTCGAAGAGGTCTTCAGTCACGCGTCACGCTTTGAGGGCGAGACGGAGCTTGATTCCCAGTTCCAACAGCTGCGCCTCCTCGACTGCAGTCGGCGAACCGGTGAGTGGATCGGATCCGGTCTGTGTCTTCGGGAAAGGAATCACCTGCCGTATGTTCGGTTCGTTCTGGAGGATCGACACGAACCGGTCGATCCCGATGGCGAACCCGGCGTGGGGTGGCGTGCCGTATCTGAGCGCCTCCAGGAACCAACCGAATCTCCGCTCGGCAGTTTCCGAGTCGATTCCGAGCACCTCGAACACCTTCGCCTGCACGCCCGCGTCGTGGATCCTCACGCTGCCGGAACCCAGCTCCGAGCCGTTGAGGACCAGGTCGTAGGCCTTCGAGATGGAGTTCTCGGGATCCTCCTCCATCTGGCTCACGTCCACCGGAGCCGTGAAAGGATGGTGGGACGGCGCCAGGCCGCCATCGCCTGTCTTCTCGAAGGTCGGGAAGTCGATGACGAACAGCGGTGCGAGCTCTTCGTGGCGAGCCGGCTTGCCGAGATCCAGCCTCAGTTCGCCGAGCACCTCGACGACCGTTCGCCATTCGCCGGCCGCCATCAGCAGTAGGTCGCCGGGGCCTGCCTGCAGTGCCGACTTGATCCCCGACAGCTCCGACTCCGAAAGGAACTTGGCCACCGGCGACCGGAGCGCCCCGTCGTCCTCGACCACCATCCACACCAGCCCGCGAGCGCCGATCTCCTTGGCTCGCTCGACGAGCGCGTCCAGCTTGGAACGCGAGCTCTCCTGGGGCCCGGCGTTGATGCCTCTCACGACCCCGCCAGCTTCTACGGCCGAAGAAAACGCCTTGAACTCGCTGGGTGCGAGCATGGGTGTCAGATCGATGATCGGCATCCCAAACCGGAGGTCGGGCTTGTCGGTGCCGTAGGTCTCCATCGCCTCCTGCCAGGTCATCCGGGGGAAGGGGCGGCTCAATCGGACACCGCGCACCGATTCCACGACGGCGCAGACGATCTCCTCGAGGGTCTCCAGCACGTCGTCGCGATCCCAGAAGGACCCTTCCAGGTCGAGTTGGGCGAACTCCACCTGTCGATCTGACCTGAAGTCTTCATCTCGATAGCACTTGGCCACCTGGTAGTAGCGCTCCACGCCGCTGATCATCAGCAGCTGTTTGAAGAGCTGGGGCGACTGAGGCAGCGCATAGAACGAACCCTTGTGGTGGCGGCTGGGCACCAGGAAGTCCCGCGCTCCCTCGGGAGTGGACGCGATGAGGGTCGGGGTCTCGACCTCGAGGAAACCGAGATCATCCATGACCCTGCGCATCGCGGCGACGGCCGTGGAGCGGGCACGCAGGTTGGCGGCCATCGTCGGCCTGCGCAGATCGAGATAGCGGTACTGGAGCCGTGTCCTCTCATCGACGTCCACGCGGTCATCCAGCATGAAGGGCAGGGCCTCTGCGGTGCTGAGTACCGTGAGCGACTCGACGCCGATTTCGACGGAGCCGCTCGGCATCTGCGGGTTCTCGGTTCCCTCGGGGCGAGGTCGAACCGTGCCTGTCACCGAGATGCAGTACTCCATCCGCAGGTCTTGGGCTGCGGGGATCTCGCCGGGATCGATCACGGCCTGCACCAACCCCGATGCATCCCGGATGTCCACAAAAGCGATCCCGCCGTGGTCGCGACGGCGTGACACCCATCCCGCCACGGTCACGGTGTCGCCTTCTCTCGCCTTCGAGATGTCGGCGGCCCGCGCCGTTCTGAATGTGGATTTGGACATTGGGACGCTCCTAGTGGTTGGCGAGGATGTGACCGGCCAGCTCCGCGAAGGCCACTTCCTCCTGAGTCTGGTTGACGAGATCCTTCACGGTCGCCGTGCCTGCTTCGCGCTCCTGGCTGCCGGCGATCACAGCGAAGCGGATGCCGCTGCGGTCTGCATGTTTGAGTTGCTTGCCGAGCTTGCCGGCCTCCATCGCCATCGCGGTGTTGATACCCGCTCCACGCAGCGATGCGGCGATGGCGAGTGCGTAATCGAGACCCTCGGAGTCCATCAAGGTCACCATTGCGGTGACGGATGATGTCCCCGTGTCGATGAGACCGGCTTCACGAAGCTGCCAGAAGAGCCGGGTGAATCCGATCGAGATCCCCACTCCAGGCAGGCGCGTCGCGGTGTAGAGGCCGGCGAGATCGTCATAGCGGCCGCCAGAGCAGACGCTTCCGATCTCCGGATGCGACCCGAGCGTGGTCTCCACGACCGTCCCGGTGTAGTAGTCGAGGCCCCTGGCGATCGCCGGATCGAAGGCGAATGTGCTGTCCGCCACGCCGAGCGCAGCCAGGTCGTCCATCACCGTCACCAGGTCTCGCACACCCTCCACGAGTAGGGGCGAATCGGTATCGATGGCGCGAAGGAACTCGGTAGCGGTCTGGCGGTTCATGGCCCCGGCCGCCACCACCTGCATGAGGCCCTCGACGCCCGGGGGGTCGAGTCCCAGGTCCACGAGGGAGGACTCGACTGCCGGCCTTCCTCTCTTGTCCAGCTTGTCCACCTCCCGCAGCACTGCCGCCTGGAGGACCGGGTCGTCCACGCCGTGGCTCTCGAGCAGGCCTCGCATCAGCTTCCTGTTGTTGATGCGGATGGTGAAGTCGCCGAGGCCGAGTGCCTCGAACACGGCGTCGATGACTGCGATCACCTCCGCGTCGTGGTGGATGCTCAGGTGCTCGCGATCGACTACGTCGATGTCACACTGGTGGAACTCGCGGAACCGGCCTCGCTGTGGCGATTCACCACGGAAGACCTTCTGGATCTGATAGCGCCGGAGCGGAAAGGACAGCTCCTGTTCATGCTCGGCGACGTACCGGGCCAGGGGGACGGTCAAGTCGAAGGGCAGTGCGAGTTCCGGTGTCCCCCCCTGCTCCAGGGACCCCGTCGATTGGACCAGGTACACCTGCCGTTCGGTCTCGCCGCCCGTCTTGGTGAGGAGCACCTCGGTGAGTTCGATGGAAGGTGTCTCGATGGGGAGGAAACCGAACCTCTCGAACACGCCCCGGATCGTCTCGAGCATGCGATTGAACACCACCTGTTCGGCAGGCAGCAGTTCAAGCACGCCGGGCATAGTTCGGGGGGTGACCATGGTCGAAAACGGGAGGTTAGTGGCGACTAGGCCAGGCCGAGAATGAACGGATTCGAGCGCCGCTCTCTCCCCACGGTGGTCTCGGGACCGTGCCCGGGCAACACCCGGGTGTCGTCGGGGAGATCGAGGACACGCTCGGCCATCGAGCGCATCAAGGTGGCGTAGTCCCCACCCGGGAGATCCGTCCGCCCGATCGAGCCTGCGAAGAGCTGATCACCCGAGAAGAGCCAGCCTTCCGACTCGAGCAGAAAACAGCAGTGCCCAGGGGTGTGACCCGGAGTGTGCCGGACCTCGAGTGCCAGGCCGGCCAGATCGAGCCGGTCCCCGTGAGCGAGGTCCAGTAGCCGCTCCGGCGGGGTGAAGTCGCCGGGAGGAACCATCCCGAACAGGTTCTTCACCTGGGCGAGCGGATCGAGCGTCAGGTATTCGTCGTCCGGGTGGACGTATGTGACGGCTCCCGTCGCCCTTGTCACGGTGCCGGCCCCCCCGAAGTGGTCGACGTGCCCATGTGTCACGATCAGTGCCACACAGGTGAGATCGTGACGGGCCAGCAGCCGCACGACCCCATCGGGATCGGGCGGAGCATCGATCACCACCGCCTCTCCCCCCGGTTCGTTGGCGAGGACCCAGGTGTTGGTCTCTGCGAACCAGAGCGAGGCGGAGTCGAGGATCACGCGTCGGGCTCCCCGGCGAGGCGAAACGTCGCGAAGACGCCTTCGACGCCTCTCAGGTCCCCGATCAGCCGGGGCAGCTGGCCCGGATCGGAGAGCTCCACCTCGTATCTGAGGATCGCCACCCGGTCGCGTCCGCTGATCGAGGAGGAGGCGGTGATGTTCCCACCGGAATCGGAGATGACGCTCGTCACGTCGCGGAGGAGCTTGGTGCGGTCGAGAGCCTCCACCTGGATCCACACGGTGAAAGTTCCGACCCGCTCCGGGGGCCATGAAACCTCGACCATCCTCTCCTTGCGCTCACTCTCGAGAACCGAGATGTTCGTGCAGTCGGCGCGATGCACCGAAACCCCTCTACCCACCGTGACGAATCCGATGATCGGATCGCC
>JBFGRR010000041.1:0-9726 GCA_041567215.1 Acidimicrobiia bacterium
CGCTGGATCGAACTCCTCGACAGTCACGACCAACAGGTTCGTCACCAACTCGAGCGCCATCGCGGCACCGAGGTGAAACACACCGGCGACGGCATCATGGCGATGTTCGAGGGCCCGGCACGAGCGATTCGGTGCGGTCGCGCCATCGCCGAGGCGGTCACCCCTTACGGGTTGCACGTCCGGATCGGTGTCCACACCGGAGAGGTGGAGGTGCGCAGCGGCGACGTCGGAGGCATCGCCGTGCACATCGCCGCTCGTGTCGCCAGCCTCGCGGGTGCCGACGAGGTGTTGGTCAGCCAATCGATCCCGCCACTGGTAGTCGGTTCCGGCTTGTCGTTCGAGAGCGTCGGTACCCATCCTCTCAAGGGAGTTCCGGGAGAATGGACGCTGTTTCGAGCGACCGGCTGACCCGCAACGCAGTTCCCACATCGGCCGACGGGCCTGCCTTATACGATTAGGCAATGTCCGATGCCGAGATGGTCAGCTTCTGCCAGGGCCGCTACGGCGAGTCTGACCGTCGCGGTCGAATAAACGGCCCGCTGCAACCGATCCGACAGGCAGCGTCACCGGTTGAACCACGGCAGCCAAAGTCCGTGACAGGTGGCCCTGGATGAGGGCCGTGGTGTATGACCGATACGGTCCACCGGAGGTCCTCTCTGTCCAAGACGTCGAACGCCCCACGCCAGGTCCGAGGGAGGTGCTGCTCGAGGTCGCAGCCGTTTCACTCAATCTGTCCGATTGGGAGACGTTGACCGGTTCGCCGTTCTATGCGCGGGTCTTCGGTCTGTTTCGACCTCGTCACCGGATCCTTGGCTCGGACGTGGCGGGAACCGTGGTTGCCACAGGACCGGAGGTGGAAGACCTGGTAGTGGGCGACCAGGTCTTCGGCGACCTGCTGGGAGTGTTCGGCGGATTCGCCGAGTACGCCTGCGCTCCGGCGGCGCGGCTGCGGAAGAAGCCGCCTGCCCTGTCCTTCGAGCAGGTTGCCACCATCCCGCAGGCATCGGCTATCGCCATCAGTGGCTTGCGCGCCGGCGGCGAGCTTCGGGCCGGCCAGCGGGTGCTCATCAACGGAGCAGGTGGCGGCTCCGGCATGTTCGCCATCCAGATCGCCAAGCTTTCCGGGGCTCATGTGACCGCGGTGGACAGCGCAGCCAAACTCGACCACATGCGCAACCTCGGCGCCGACCAGGTGTTCGATTACCGGGAGATCGACTTCGCCGACTCCGGTGAGCGGTACGACCTGATCCTGGATCTGGTGGGCAGCCGGTCCGTCTTCAGGGTCGCCCGAGCCTTGAGCAAGGGAGGGACGTATTCGATGGTCGGCGGCGCCATGGGAATCCTGCTGCAGGTCCTGGCTCTGGGGCCGGTGGTCGGAAGGCTCGCTGGAGCGCGAATCAGGTTGCTGACGGCGAAGGCCGACGCCGATGACCTCGACCGGGTTCTCCAGTGGGTGGAGAGTGGGGAGATCGAGATCACCATCGACCGCCGGTTCCGGTTGGAGGACACGGCAGAAGCGGTCCGGGCGGTTGGCGCGGGCCAGACCCTCGGAAAGGTGCTGGTGTCGCCTGGCGATCGGACGGCCACATAGTCGATGGGCGTCTCCGATTGTTCCCGCTTGCCCCATCCGGCGGGAGGGCCGGCTAGTCGACGAAGCCGCGCAGCCAGGCGAGGGCATCGTCCTCATCGGTGAATGTGCGCACCGGGAGTAGGAAATCGACTGCGTCGGGATACCCACCGAGCATCTCGTCGGTGTTCTCGTCGGTCATGATCGCAACCGCCACCGCGAGCCGGTTGATACGCTCGATGGCCTCCTTCCACGCCTCCGTCAGGAGGCGCGGCACCGCGCGCGGATCCCAAAGGAAGGGGCGAGGTTTACCGTCGATCAACGCGGCAAACGCATCGAGGGACTCCGTCATCTTTTCGAGGGTGCGCGGGATCTCCGGGTGGAGACCGACGGCGACGACGATGCCGTCATCGCGCAGCGTGTATCGAGTTATCTCAGATTCGACCGTTCGCACCCGAGTCACGCTACTCGGGGAGTCCGCTGGCGGAGAGCGCTCCGGGCCCATTTGGCGTGCTCGGCTCGAAGCGACAAGGCTCACAAGTCGTCTCTGGAGCGTGGTCTCAACTGCACCGGGGTGGAGTTGGAAGCTTCTTGCGTCAGCCCCGAGCCGCGATCGCTTCGGCGATGAAGCGGGCGTCTTCGTCGATACCGTGGAGAATTCCCGACTTGCGCGAGTGCAGCCACGGAAACCCGAGGAAGAAGATCCCGGGAACGGGAGAGACTCCTCTGTCGTGCACCAGCCGGCCCGTCTCGTCGGTTACCTGGACATGGACCCAGTCGAAGTCGGCTGTGAAACCGGTGCACCAGATGACCGATCCGACACCGGCTTCCACGAGGTCCAGTTCCGTTATCCCCGACTCGGCGACCTCCGGACCGGCAGGTTCGTCGTTGGGATCATCCTCGATCGGCTCGGCGCTGACGCCGGTGGTGGATATCCAATCCTCGATCATTCTGGTGAACTCCGCCGAGCTGGCGTCGGCGAAGGCGATGTTTGCCGCCAGCGAGTCGTCCGTCCTCAGCACCCCACCCTCGACATCTTCGAGGCGGCCCATCAGACGTACCCCGTCACGGGCCAGCGATTGCAGGCTGAGAGTGCCCCCGAACCTCCCGACGCCCGACACCTGCGGCTGTGGGGCGAACTGGATCTTCGGATCCGTGAGCTCCTCGAGTGCGACGTCCCAGAACCCGATGTCTTCCCCCCACTCGACGATGTCACGTTGTCGGTATCTGCGGCGGACCCGCCCCACCTTGCTGGTGCACAAATAGACGTCCCGGCCGGCGCGGATCAGATCTTCGGAAATCTGACATCCCGACTGCCCTGCGCCGATGACGACCACCGCCCCCGGTGGAAGGTTCGCCGCTGATCGATACTCCGAGGCGTGCAGCTGGGGGAGCGAGTCAGGGAACCGGTTGCGAATGGCCGGGATCTTGGGCGTCTGCATGATCCCGGATGCGATGACGACGTTCGTTGCCTGTGCGGTGGACGCTGTGCCTGTCGCGTCCTGGTAGGCGACGCGGAAGCCGTCCGCGAGGGCATCCACCCCGGTCACCGTGACACCCTCCATCACCGGAAGCTCGAACTTGGCGGCGTAGTGCTCGAAGTAGTGGATGAGGTCGTCGCGGAGGAAGAAACCGTCCGGTTCATCGCCATCGTACGGATCGCCTGGCAGGGCATTCGCCCAGTTCGGTGTGTTGACCGCAAAAGAATCCCAGCGTTGACTGCGCCAGGTTTCGCCCACCCGGCCGCGCTCGAAGATGACGAACTTCCGACCGGCGGCGCGTAGGTAATGACCGATACCCAGTCCGGCCTGGCCACCACCGACCACGACGACATCGAATTGTTCCAAGGGAGATTGCCTCTCTGCAATGAGACGATGCGGTTGACGGTAGCGGTCGTGAGCAGGCAGCGCCCGGGCGGGCCTCGCCCTTAGAATCCCCGCATGAGAGGGATCGAACTTCCGCCGCTCACGGAGGACTTCACCGCCGATCCGGTCGAGCTCTTTTTCGACCTGGCCTATGTGTTCGCCTTTTCTCAGTTGGTCGCGCTGCTGGTCGAAGATCCGACCTGGGCCGGTGTCGGGCGAGCCGCGCTTCTGTTCGGCCTCCTGTGGTTGCCGTGGCAGCAGCTGACCTGGGCGGCCAATGCAGTATCGGGCAATGGGCGGCGGGTTCGTCTGCTGTTCCTGGCGGCAACGGTGCTGTGCATCCCGATGGCGGCGTCGACGTCTACGGCTCTGGAGGGTGGGGGACCGGTCTTCGCTTTCGCACTGGTCGGCATCATGCTGATCGGCTTTCTCATGCAGACGCTCGGAGCGGTCGGACGCAGCGACTACCGAGACGTCGTCTTCGGGTGGATAACCCCCAACCTGGTGGCGATCGGCGTGTTGGCGGTCGGTTCGTTCTACGACGGAGCCACCCGGATCGCCCTGTGGCTGGCCACGGCCGCGATCGTGCTTTGGGCGATGATCCGGGCTGCGGAAGGGGAGTGGCCGGTGCGGTCGGGGCATTTCGCGGAGAGACACGGCCTGATCGTGATCATCGCACTCGGCGAGGTGATCGTTGCGATCGGGATACCGGTGGTTAATGCCCTGCGTGCCGGAGAAGGCCTCTCTGGCGCGACGATCGGGGCATTGCTGGCGTCGGGAGCGTTTGCAGGGCTGTTGTGGTGGGCGTACTTCGACCGTCCCAGCCCCGGGCTCGAGCACCGAAGCTCCCAGATGTCGCCCAAGGAGATCGGTCACTTCGTTCGGGACATCTACACCTGGGCCCACGCACCGCTGGTCGCAGGCATCATCATGGCCGCCGCCGGACTGGAAGAGATCACCCTCCACCCCGCCGACCCGGTCGAACTCAGGTTCCGGGCCATGCTGGCCGGGGGACTGGCACTGTTCCTGCTGGGCGTGTTCCTGGCGGTCTGGCGCGCCTTCCGGGCTCGTGCGACGGAGCGGCTGGTCGGCACAGTGGGCATCGCCGTGCTGGTGTTTGCGGCCGGCTCACTTCCTGGCGTCGCGCTGCTGGCGCTGGTGGTGGTGGTCATGGCGCTGACTCTGTCGGCCGAGCACCTGCGGATCGAGCGGCTCGGCAGGGACGCGGAGCTCTCGACCTGACCGGTAGCGTGTGGCCGTGACAGACAATCGCAGGCTGGCGGCCATCGTGGTGGGCGACATCGTCGGATACTCGGCGATGATCGGGCGCAGTGAACCCGACACGCTTGCAAAGGTGTTTGCGTTCCAGACCCAGGTCCTCGAGCCGTCGGTGGCCACGCGCGGCGGACGGGTGGTCAAAACGACGGGCGATGGGTTCCTTGCCGAATTCTCCTCGGTGGTCAAGGCGGTCGAGGCTTCAGTGGCCATGCAGGTGGCACTTGCGGACTGGCCGGATGTCGGCGACCCGCTCTCGTTGCGCATCGGCGTGCACATGGGGGATATCGCCGTACGCGACGGCGACATCTTCGGCGACGGTGTGAACGTTGCCGCGCGGCTCGAACAGGCCGCCGATCCAGGGGGCGTGCTGGTGTCGGCAACGGTCCACGAAGAACTGCGCGGCCACGCAGTTGGATCCTTCGTGGAGGTGGGGCCCCTCGATCTGAAGAACATCTCTCGGCCGATCGTGGCGTGGAAGTGGCAACCCGGAGCAGCAGTCGCAGAACGAACGAGGCGTCGTCTTCCCGCCACCAAGCCGTCGATTGCCGTTCTTCCATTCGACAACCTGTCCGGTGACCCCGAGCAGGACTTCCTGGCGAATGGGATCGTCCAGGATCTGATCACGATCCTGTCTCGGTTTCACTGGTTCCGAGTCATCGCCCGGACTTCCACGCTCGCCGTCCAGGAGAGCCATCTCTCGGCAGTCGATCTGGGTGTGAAGCTCGGAGCCGCCTACTTGCTACAGGGGAGCGTGCGCCGGTCGGGTGAGCGAATCCGCGTCACGGTGGAGTTGATAGACGCATCCGCGGGTACGCAGCTTTGGGCCGATCGAATCGATCGAGAACTGGATGACATGTTCGAGCTCCAGGACGCGATCGTGCAGCGCATCGTCGGCACGGTGGTTCCAGAGTTCGTGACGGCTGTCGGGTCCACCCCTTCTCGAGAGCCTCGGACCAGTTTGTCGTCGTGGGAGCATGCCATGCGGGGCTGGAATCTGGTGTGGCGGCTCGACGGTTCGGCGGCCTCGATGCTCGAAGCCCGCGGGTACTTCAACCGTGCGTTGGACGCCGACCCCGACAACGGCGTGGCCCACTCAGGCCTGGCCTTCACGTACGGAAATCCGTTCTATCTCTCAGGACTCGAGCGCGACGTCGCCCGTGCCCTCGAGGAGGCCGATCGGGCCGCGGAGCTCGATCCTCGGGATGCCTTTGCGTGGTGTCTGCTGGGAGCCGCCTACATGTGGAGCGGGCGTCTAGACGAAGCGGAGCGCCACGAGAAGCGGGCGATCGCCATCAATCCCAGCCTGGCGCTCGCCCACATCTACCTGGCCTCGATCTGTTGCTGGCGAGGAGACGTCGACGGGACGGATGCCTGGACAGCCGCCGCCGCGGAGTCGAGTCCGGCAGATCCGATGTTGCCCTTCGCCCAGATGTCACGTGCCATGGCGAGGTTCGCGGCTGCCGACTACTCGGGCGCGCTGCATATCACTGATCAGGTGATCGAGGCCGCGCCCGAGCTCCCGTCTATATGGAGGATTCGTGCAGCATGCCTCGAGTCGATCGGCGATCACGAGGGAGCGCGCGCGGCGATCGCGCGCATGCAGGCTCACTCGCCCATCACCCTTGCATGGGCCCGGGAGAACCTGACCCCCATCACGGATCCAGCCAGGTGGGAGGCCTACCTGACGGCTTTGCAGTCGGCCGGAGTCCCACCGGGTTGATCGCGAGCCCGAGTGGCGCCGCTGTCCCTGCGCGCGAATCAACCGGCGTCAGTATTCACGGCGTCCGGCTGCAGGTATCGATCCAGCCATCCAAGGAACTCACGGTGCCAGTGCAGCGAGTTCTGCGGCTTGGTGATCCAATGCCCTTCGTCCGGGTAGTACACCAACCGGGCATCGACACCCTTTGCCTTGAGGATCCCGTAGAGCTCCAGACCCTGGGTCACCACCACCCGGTAGTCCTTCTCCCCGTGGATCACCAAGGTGGGCGTGTTCATACCGGCGGTGTGATCGGTGGGGCTCCACCGTCTGATGGCGTCGAGATCGTCCCACGGTTCGCCTCCGAGGGACCCGCTGCGGCCATGGGTGAGGTCTGAGGCGTACTGGCCGAGGAGGTTGGTGACACCTGCGTGACAGATCGCGGCGGCGAAACGATCGGAGTCTCCGATGAGCCAGGCCACCAGATATCCCCCGTATGAGCCACCGGCGATGGCCATCCGGTTCGCATCGATGAAACCGCGCTCCAGGAGATGATCGGTACCTGCGTGTATGTCGACGGCAGGCTTGTCCCCCCAGGCGCCCTGGATGCATCTGGCGAACTCGTTGCCCCACGACGACGACCCGTGGAAGTTGACGGCTGCCACCACGTATCCACCGGCGGCCATCACATGGGAGTTCCAGCGAGGGTGCCACATGTCACCGGTGACACCGTGCGGTCCGCCGTGGATGTTGTGAACCAGCGGCCAGGTCCGTTCAGGATCGAAGCCCGGCGGATACACCAACCACATCTGGACCTCGTCGCCGTCTGCACCCACGAATCGTGCGTCTTCGACGTTCCCCAGATCCAGCTCGGCGAGTAGCGCATCGTTGAATCCCGAGATCACCTCCAGAGAGCCGTGAGAGTCGATCAGAGCGACCTCGGCCGGACGGCTGATCGACTCGAAGCGACACCAGATCCGACCGTCGGGCACGGGCCGGGGGCCGTGGAGCCACCCGGGGCGCCCGATCGACACGGGATCTGAAGCCCCCGGTTCGAGGCGGAACAGGGGGCGGCGGGCGTCGTCCTCGGCCACGAAAGCCAGCGACCCGTCCTCCTCGAACTCCCAACCGGTGGGGGAGCGGTCCCAATCCTCGGTGAGGGCGGACTGACCCTTCGAGGCCCTGTCGTAGCGAACCAGCCGGGTCCGGTCGGCATAGAAATCCGGCCAGTCATACCGGACCCCATACACGAGGGATGCGCCGTCGGGGGAGTAGCGGGGTCGTTCCTGGACCGGAGGTCCCGAAGGGTCGATGGGAACGGGCTCGCCGCCTTCGATGGGCAGCGTGTAGACGCCGAACCGGATCTCGGCGAACGGTGGGTCGACCAGAGTCGCATGAAAGGCTATCTCGGACCCGTCCGGCGCTATGTCGTAGGACTCGGCGATCTCATCGAAATCGATGAGCCTGGTCCATGTCGGTGTGAGATCCGTCACCTCTCCGGTTGAGGGATCCACACGGAACAGGTGGTACACCTCGCCTTCCGTGAACCACCGATCCCAGTACCTGTAGAGGCGATCCTCGGTGACCTTGGCCTTCACCTTCGAGTCCTTCCGGGACTGGCGCGCCGCAGCCGTGGACTCGAGATCGAGGTGGTCCCTGTAGAGCGGTGACCACACCAAGAGACCCGAGCCGTCCGGGAGCCATTTGGGGCCTGCCGCTCCGAGAGGGAAGTCGCCGACCTGCTCCGCCTCTCCGCCATCGAGTCTCATCACGAAGAGCTGGGCGGGCTCTTCGGAGCCTTGCTTGCGGACGAAGGCAACCCGGTTGCCGGACCGGTCGATGGACGGAGCGGTCGAGTCGCAATCCGGACGGGTCAGCGGACTTGCCACGCCTTGGTCGGTCACCAGATAGAGGCGACTTGTGCCCTTGTTCTCCTCGACGTCGAACGTCGTGACCGGGACCACCACCGCTCCACCATTCGGCAGCGGCTCCGGTTGGCCCACCCGGCACACCCGCCAGAGGTCCTCAGGACTGATTCGGTGCTTCACCATGGAGCGATCCTACGGCGCCAATTCGATTGGCTCAGGGTTGCTGCCTCTTCCGGCTGGCTGGCAGCCGCCACTCGCCGCCCGGGGTCGCGGAGCCTCACGAGCTGCGGCTCTTGATGTGTGTCTGCAGTGATTCCTCGGCAGCTCGTCCAGGCCGGATACGGCTAGAGCTTGAACACCCGCTTCGGGTTGTCGATGACCATGGCTCGAGAGGACTCCTCGCTCAGTCCCATCTCGTGCCACTGACCCAGGTAGCGCTCCCAATTCAAACCGTTGGATCCGAAGAGGATTTTCTCGCTGCCCACCTTCGAATTCATGAACTGGCGAAGGGCGGGACTGAAGTACTTCGGGAGCCAGGCGCTCGTCGAGAGATAGACGTTGGGCCATTTGGTGATCACGGCGAGTGCCTCCTCCACCCAGGGCCATCCGGTGTGGGTGCCCACCAGCACGAGATCGGGGAAATCACATGCGATCCGGTCCAGCTGGAGGGGACGCCCGTGTTCACTCGGCATCGCCTCGAGAACATGGCCGATCTGCATCGAGACCGGTATCCCCTTGGCCTCGCACATGGCGTACAGCGGGTACATCTTCCTGTGGTCGAGTCCGATGTCGTATCCGTAGATGTGCACGTACACACCCTTGTACCCGAGGTTGGTGCAGTCGTGGTCCACCTTGTCCAGGCTGGCCCTGATGTGAAACGGGTCGTAGTCGGCGAGCCCGTACACGCGACCCGGGTACCTCGTCGTCAGGTCCGCGATCTCGGAGGTGGTGTCCATCGCGAACCGGGTCTGGCGGGTATACGACCATGCAAGGAGGTCGGTCGCCAGGACGGTCTCGACACCGGCCTGGTCCATCGCGGCGATCATCGAGTCGGCATCGTCGTATCCGTCGCCCCACGCCAGTTCGACCTTGCACTTCAACTCGCCGGCGGAGTTGGTCGCCTCCACCCAGCTGTCCTTCCATTCCTTGAGGAGTAGGGGGAAGAGGGTGTCAACTGCTCCGGTCATGGTTCTCGCCCTTCTGCAGGTTGGGTGGTTGAGCCCGGCCTCAGCCCCGAAAGATAGCTGGCACCGCTTCGGCTAGGGGTCTGCTGATTGGATTGCGATCGCTCACGGGGCTTCGGGAGATGTTCAGCCGAACGCGAACACCAAAGGGAGGACCAGCACCATGGCACCGGCCCACAATCCGAATACCGGGAGATAGGCCATCTGCCAGCCCTCGAGCGTGCGGTAGGTGGTGTGTCCCCGGAGGACGCGGACAGACAGCCGGGCC
>JBFGRR010000042.1:0-9531 GCA_041567215.1 Acidimicrobiia bacterium
AGCCGCAACAGGAAGTACGCGAACAGAGAGCCGGCTGGACCCCCGCCGATGACTGCCACGCGGGAGCCGTCTTCCAGCTGGAGGTCCCCAGCCGTCTTCGGTGCGGACGGCGAAACTCCAGGAGGCGAGCGCCAATCGCCGCCGCTCCCGATGTTCACAACCAACCTTTCGTCAGCTGAGCGCGGAGTGTAGAGCCCCTCACGCCTCGCTGCCGGGGTTCCACCTACCCTGACGCGGTGGATCCACTTGCCGGCTTCAGCCCCGCCTCTCGAGCCTGGTTCGAGGCGTCATTCCCAGAACCAACTCTCGCCCAGCAACTGGGCTGGCCGGTGATCGCGGAGGGCCACCACACCCTGATTCATGCGCCGACCGGCTCCGGGAAGACCCTGGCGGCCTTCTTCTGGGCGATCGACTCCCTGATGTCCATGCCGGAACCGTCTCGCCAGGAGCGGTGTCGGATCCTCTACGTTTCGCCCCTCAAGGCACTCGCCTACGACATAGATCGCAACTTGCGGGCGCCGCTGCTCGGTGTGCGCCACGCCGCCGACCGCCTCGGTGAGGCCGATCCGCGAGCGCTCGAGGTCCTCCTTCGCACCGGTGACACACCGCCCGAGGAGCGCCGCCGAATGCTGCGGCGGCCGCCGGACATCCTCATCACCACCCCCGAATCGCTCTACCTGATGCTCACCTCGCAGGCGCGATCCGTTCTCGCCAGCGTCACCACGGTGATAGTCGACGAGATCCACTCGGTCGCAGGCACCAAACGCGGCGCCCACCTGGCGATCTCGCTGGAGCGGCTCGAGGAGATCACTGACGGGGCGCCTCAGCGGATCGGTCTGTCCGCCACTCAACGACCGCTCGCCAGGATCGCCCGGCTGCTGGGTGGCGGCGAACCGACTGCCGACGACTGGCTTCCCCGGCCCGTGGAGATCGTCGATGCCTCGGCGGAACGCCTGCTCGACGTGGAGATCGTGGTGCCTGTCGAAGACATGAGCGAGCCGGCGCCACCAGACCCTCTCGACCCGCAGGAGACCAGGACCCGATCCATCTGGCCTTCGGTGTATCCCCGCATCCTTGACCTCATCCGCGCTCACAGCTCGACGATCGTCTTCGCCAACAGCAGGCGGCTGGCAGAGAGGCTGTGCGCCGAACTCAACGCACTCGCCGGCGAGGAGATCGCCAAGGCACACCACGGATCGGTGTCTCGAGAACAAAGACTCGTCATCGAGGAATCCCTCAAGACAGGCAGACTTCCCGCCGTCGTGGCGACGTCGACCCTCGAGTTGGGCATCGACATGGGTGCAGTCGACCTGGTCATCCAGGTGGAGGCTCCGATCAGCGTTGCGTCGGGCCTTCAGAGGGCCGGTCGCGCCGGGCATCAGGTGGGTGCGGTCTCCAAGGCCAAGGTCTTCCCCAAGTACCGCGGCGATCTCCTGCTGTCGGCGGTGATCGTCGACAGCATGCTGGCCGGACGGGTCGAGGAGACCCGGATACCCAGCAACCCCCTAGACGTGCTGGCGCAGCAATTGGTTGCGTCGGTCGTGACCGCCGACCGTTCTGCAGACGAGCTCTTTGGCCTGGTCCGCCGGGCGGCGCCCTATTCGACTCTGTCACGCAGCGTGTTCGAGGCAACTCTCGACATGCTCGCCGGCAGATACCCCTCCGACCTGTTCAGCGAGTTGCGGCCCCGCGTCACCTGGGATCGGGTGGATGGAACGGTCACGGCCCGCCCCGGATCCCGCCAGCTCGCCGTCACCAACGCCGGAACCATCCCCGATCGTGGCCTCTACCGCGTCAGCCTTCCCGACGGCACCAAGGTCGGCGAGCTCGACGAGGAGATGGTCTACGAGTCGCGCCAGGGCGATGTCTTCATCCTCGGCGCATCGACCTGGCGAATCTCGGAGATCGGACCGGACCGTGTCGAGGTGACACCGGCTCCGGGGGAGCCGGCGGCGCGAATGCCTTTCTGGCATGGCGACACGGTCGGGCGGTCGCTGGAGACGGGCAGAGCGGTCGGAGCCTTCATACGCGAGATCGGGGCGTCTACCGAACCTGCCGCGCTCCTCCAGGCCGAGTACCGGCTGGACCATCTGGCGGCGCTCAACCTGGCGGCCTATCTCGAGGAGGAGAAAAAGGCCACCGGCGTCCTTCCCAGCGACCACACGATCGTCGTGCAGCGGTTTCGCGACGAGATCGGAGACTGGAGAGTCGTGCTCCTCTCCCCTCTCGGGGCCCGGGTCCACGCCCCCTGGGCGATGGCGGTCACCCAGCGGCTCGGAGATCGCTTCGACGCAGACGTCATCTGGTCCGATGACGGAATCGCTTTTCGTTTCCCAGACTCGGACGACATCCCCGCCGCCTCCGAACTGGTGCCCGAGCCCGAAGAGATCGAGAGCCTCTTGGTGGAGCGTTTGGCCGGCACCGCCATGTTCGCGGCCCGGTTCCGGGAGGCGGCCGGAAGGTCGCTTCTGTTGCCGAGGCGCCGCCCCGGAAACCGCACGCCGCTGTGGCTACAGAGGAGGAAAGCTGCCGATCTCCTCGGCGTTGCCAAACGATTCGGCAGCTTCCCGATCGTGCTGGAGACCTACCGGGAGATCCTCCAGGACGACTTCGACGTACCCGGTCTCCAGGAAGTGCTTTCGGGCATCCGTGAACGGCGGATAAGGGTCGCAGAGGTCGACGTCCAGTCTCCGTCCCCGTTCGCATCGTCGCTGCTGTTCGCGTTCGTGGCCGCGTTCCTCTACGAGGGCGACGCACCGCTGGCAGAACGACGGGCCACGGCGCTCTCACTCGACAGGGAACTGCTGGCCGAGCTGCTCGGCGAAGGTGAGCTTCGCGAGTTGCTCGACGAGGACGCGCTGGCGGCTCTCGAACTCGAGCTGCAGGGTCTTTCCAGGAAGATCTCCGGCGCCGACGCCATCCACGACCTGCTCCGGAGGATCGGACCGCTGTCGCGCGACGAGCTGGAGGCCCGGTTCGAAGGACCGGAACTCGACGTCGAGTTGACGGCTCTCGTGGACGCCCGCCGCATCGTCGAGGTGCGGATCTCCTCCAGAGCGGTCTGGAGCGCCATCGAGGACATCGGGAGGCTCCGCGACGCCCTGGGGGTTCAACCCCCACAGGGCGTGCCATCGGTGTTCCTCGAGCCCGTCGAGGACCCGCTCGGAGACGTCGTCGGCCGGCATGCCAGGACCCGCGGGCCATTCACCGCCGGCGACGCCGCACGATCGCTGGGGCTCCCGGTGGCGGCACTCCAGGACACTCTCAAGCGCCTCGAGGGCGAGGGCCGGGTGGTTCGGGGTGCATTCCGTCCGGGCGGATCGGAACAGGAGTGGATCGACACCGAAGTCCTCCGCAGGCTCAAGCGCCGGTCTCTGGCAGCCCTCCGCAAGGAGATCGAGCCGGTGGACCACGCGGCTCTCGGCCGTTTCCTCCCGGCCTGGCAGGGAGTCGACGACCGCCCGGCCGGAGCGAGTGCGATAGATGCGATCCGGCTGCTTCAGGGAGTCGCGATACCGGCGTCATGCCTCGAACGGGACGTGCTCGCCTCCCGCATCGGCGACCCGGCCCGTGCCGTCGATCGTTTGATGATCGACGGGGATCTCATCTGGGTGGGTGACGGGGCACTCGGCACCACCGATGGCAAGATCTCGCTGTATCTGCGGTCACAGCTGGGCCTTCTCCGCCCGACGAACCGCGCCGAGGTCCCCGACGGGCCACACCACACGGCGATCATGGGCCATCTCGAGCACAGGGGCGCCAGCTTCTTCGCCGACCTGTACGAGGCGTGCGGCGGCGGCGACCCGGCCGAGAGCCTGGAGGCGCTCTGGGACCTGGTGTGGGCAGGGTTCGTGACCAACGACACCCTCGCCCCGGTGCGCGCTCTCGGTCGAGGCAAGACCCGAGTCCGGCGGGGTAGGCCCTCTCTCGCATCGGGCTTCCCGGCGCACGCCTCGGGCAGATGGTCGCTGGTGCCGTCCGTTGTGGAGAACGACACACGCCGAGCAGCTTCGCTCGCCGAACAACTCCTCGAAAGACACGGCGTGGTGGTTCGCAACACCGTCGCCTCGGAGAACGTGGCAGGTGGCTTCCCTGCTCTGTATCCGGTTTTCGCAGGACTGGAGGAGATCGGCAGGATCCGGCGCGGTTACTTCGTCGAGGGCCTGGGAGGATCCCAGTTCGCCCTTCCCTCCGCGGTCGACCGCATCCGCCGACCCGACCCCACGGGCGTGGTGGTCCTCGCGGCCACGGACCCGGCCAACCCGTATGGCGCGGCCCTCGACTGGCCGTCGGTGGACGGTTCACGGATCGGACGCTTCGCCCGCGGTTACGTCGTTCTCGTCGACGGCTCGCTGGCGGCGTTCGTGGACGGCTCCCGCATGAGGGTCTTCGATCCGGACACCGACCTGCGCCACCCGATCGCCGGCGCCCTGGCGGAGATCGGCCGCAGAAACCGGCGATATCAGGTGACCCAGGTGGACGGGGAACCGGTGTCTGCCACACCGTGGCGAGCCGCGCTGCTCGACAATGGATTCACGATCGGACACCGGGGCATGCGTTTTGGCTGAGGCGACCCGAGGTAGCGTTGACCGCCATGGTTGAAATGACCGTCCGCGCCGGACACCCCGACTTTCTCGACCTGCCTTGGGAGACTTCGCTCACCGAGTGGACGGTCCCGAACCTGATCTCACTGCCGAAAGGGATCTCCCGGCACGAGGTCCGCTTCGTGCAGTACCCACAAGGGATCTACGTCGTGAAAGAACTCCCGGTTCGCGCCGCCCGACGGGACTACGCCGTCCTCAAGACCCTCGAAGGCTTCGGAACCTCGGCCGTTCGCCCGATCGCGCTGGTGGAGGAACGATGTGATGACCCGCACCGGGAGCTGTCCGCGGCCCTCGTCACCGACTACGAGGACTTCTCCTTCTCATATCGCGAGTTGCTGGCCGGGCCCGGATTCGGCCTCCGGCGCAACCAGATGCTCGATGCCTTCGCCCGCCTCCTCGTCGAGTTGCACCTGGCAAACGTCTACTGGGGAGATTGCTCGCTCTCGAACGTCCTGTATCGGTTCGATGCGGAGGCGATCGAGACGATCATGGTGGATGGCGAGACCGCCTACGTCTACGACGACCCGATCTCGGATGGCCGCCGTGAGGAAGACATCCAGATCATGATCGAGAACGTCGCCGGCGGCATGGCCGACATCGCCGCCGAGGCGGGCCACGATCTCGACGAGGCCGACCTCGCACTCGGCGAGGACATCGCCGCCCGATACCACGCCCTCTGGGCCGAACTCACTTCTGAGGAGACCATCGGCGCCGATGAGCGCTACCGGATCACCGAGCAGATCGGAAGGATCAATTCCCTCGGCTTCGACATCGATGAGATCGACCTCGTGCCCGCTCCTCCGGACGGCTCGCGGCTGAAGGTCAAGCTCAAGGTGGGCGGCCGCACCTTCCACACCAACCGGCTCAAAGAGTTGACGGGAGTCGATGCCCTCGAGAACCAGGCGCGACAGATCCTGTCCGACCTCCACTACTTCCAGGCCTCGCGGGGAAGCGACTCGCCAACCGGCAAGAACGTCAACGCGGTGCGCTGGCGCGTCGACGTGTTCGAGCCGATGATGCAGAAGCTGTCCACGACCCCAGGGGTGTCCGACCCGGTTCAGGCATACTGCGATCTGCTCCACCACCGGTTCGTGATGTCACACGGCACCGGGGTCGATGTGGGCACGGATGCCGCCTTCGAGGACTGGGTCACCCGCGGCCGGCCGGGCTATCCGCTCGGCTGAACCACGCCGTAGACCGTGTCTCTCCTGCGGGGTTGGCGCCCCGCCGAGCGAATCACACCCTCGAGGTCTTCGGGGCTCATCTCCTGACCGTGGGCGGCGCCTGCTGCCCGGGTGATCCTCTCGCCCATCAAAGTCCCGCCGATGTCGTTGGCGCCGGCGCCGAGCATCCGGGCTGCCCCGTCGGTGCCCAGCTTGACCCACGAGGCCTGGATGTTGGGGATCGAGCCGTCGAACGCGATCCTCGAAACGGCATGGATGAGGACGACCTCGTCCCACGTCGGCCCCGGTCTTGCCCTCCCCCGCAGGTAGATGGGCGAACCCATGTGCACGAACGGAAGGGGCACCATCTCGGTGAAGCCGCCCGTCCGGCGCTGGATGGCACGGATGACCTCCAGATGCCGTGCCCAAGAGGCGGGATCGTCTATGTGCCCGAACATGATCGTGGCGGTGGCCCGCAGTCCCAACTCGTGGGCAGTGATCATGACGTCGGCCCACTGCGAGGTGCGGATCTTGTCGGGACACAGGTGCTCGCGGACACGGTCGTCGAGGATCTCGGCGGCGGTCCCGGGGAGGGTCCCCAGACCCGCATCCCTCAGGCGGATCAGGAAGTCCTTCACGGTCACACCGAGGGTGTGCGCCCCCTGCCACACCTCCAGCGGCGTGAACCCGTGGATGTGCATCTGCGGCAGGGCCGCCTTGATGGCCTCGACCACCTCCGCATAGAAGTCACCCGTGAAGTCCGGATGGATTCCTCCTTGCAAGGTCACCTCGGTGGCCCCGCGTTCCCAGGCCTCGACTGCATTCCCCACGATCTCCTCGAGACCCATCAGATAGGGCTCTCCGCGCAGGTCGAGGCTGCGGGGACCCTTCGAGAAGGCGCAGAAACCGCATCGGAAATAACACAGGTTCGTGTAGTTGATGTTGCGGTTCACCACGTAGGTGGCCTCATCACCGACGGTGCGCGCCCGGAGACGGTCGGCGGTCCACACGACGGCGTCCACCTGATCCCCGCGAGCGCCGAGGAGCGCCTCCAGCGCGGCGACGTCCGGTTGCTTGCCCTCGAGGGACGCCTCGAGGATCGGGAACAACGGTCCCGCACCGGCGAGACCTGCCGGCGGGCGCCCCGATACCCAGGCTTCGTCGGTCCAGGCAGACGAGAAGCGGTGACCTCGCACCGGTATCGGTTTGGCATCTCCGGGAGCCCAGTCGACCCGTGGACGTGCCCAACCCGATGCATCCACCTGTCGGAGCCAGGCCGCGAACAGATCCCCGGGCAGTTCGGCACGAGCCTCGTCCACGCTCACCGGGCCGAACACCGACCGTTCGATCAGATCACGGCCGCCGAGGGCATCACGGAGCTGACCGATGCGCTCGGCGTCCCAGTCCCTGAGCAACAGGTCGCTCGCCCCTGCCGCAACGGCGGCGAGACCCTGCTCGACGTCGTCCACGAAGACGGAAACCGACGTCGACAGGCCGGGAAGCGAGAGCCGGGCTGCCAGTGATTCCACCGCGGACCTGCCGGTGCGAACGAACGCGCAGCGAGTCCGGGCGGCAGCGTCGAGGACGGCCTCCCCGTCCCCGTCGTCGAGCAAGGTGAGCCTCCAACCGGGCCGGCCGTGTTCCTTCAGCGCCTCTTCGGGCGAGAGCACCCAGGCTGCGGGCTCGACGTCGGTGAGGGTGTGCGAGACGACGAGCAAGCCGTTCTCCGCTGCGAAGGACACGTCGGAGCGCTCGGGGCTCTCGAGTTCGAGCGCCAGCGTGCCTTCCCTGCGACGGGTGGCCGCCCCGATGGGATTGACTGATTCGACGGGTCGGGTTCTCGAGAATGTGACGGTCATACGGCTTGGGGGACGAGAGCGTAGCCACGAGCGTCGGAGGCGCCGAGGAGCCCGGGTAGGAGGGAGGTGTCGATCCACTCTGGGCCCAGGAACTCCGGGTGAACCGGGAGCCGGGGCTTCAACTCGAATCCGGCAGACACGGTTCGCGACTCCAGTTCCGCCAGGTGGGGCCACGGGGCCTCCGGATTCACGAAATCGATCGTCACCGGCGAGACCCCGCCCCAGTCGTTGGCGCCCGAATCGAGGTAGGTCTCGAACCGCTCCGTGAGATTCGGCGGCACCTGGATGTTGGCCTCCGCACCCAGAATCCACCGCGCAACTGCCACGACCCTGGCGAACCAGGCAGGAACCGGCTCAGGATGGCGCCTCATCGGGGTGTCGGCCTTGGCGCGGAAGTTCTGGATGATCACTTCCTGGATGTGTCCGTGCCGGCGCGCCATCTGCTCGATCACGAACAGCGAGTCGACGATCTCGACTTCGGTCTCCCCGATCCCGACCAGGATGCCGGTCGTGAAGGGAACCCTCGCCCGGCCCGCCGCTTCGATCGTGGCGATACGGACTTCGGGCTCTTTGTCGGGGCTTCCATGGTGGGGCATGCCCGGCTCGGTGAGGCGCGCGGACGAGTTCTCGAGCATCAGGCCCATCGACGGATTCGACGGGCGCAGCGCCCGAATGTCGTCCTCCGACATCACGCCGGGGTTGGCATGGGGAAAGAGGGCCGTCTCGGCGACGACCAGTTCGGTCATCTGACGGACATAGTCGAGAGTGGTGTCGAAGCCCTTGCCGTCCAGGAACTCCCGGGCAGCCGGCCAGCGCGCCTCGGGACGGTCGCCCAGCGTGAACAGAGCCTCTGTGCACCCATGCCGCTCCCCGGCGCGGGCAACAGCCAGAACCTCGTCGGGTTCCATGAAAACGCCGCCGGCTCCGGGTGGCTTTGCGAAGGTGCAATAGGTGCAGCGATCGCGGCAAAGGGTCGTGAGCGGCACGAAGACCTTCCGGCTGTAGGTGACGGTGCGGCCCCTCCCCTCGTCACGCAGCCACCTGGCGTGAGCCATGAGCAAATCATCGGCCACCCGTCCCTCGAGATAGGCGAGCGCGAGGTCACGATCGGGCTCCGGGTGGCGCGCCTGCGTCATGCCGGAAGTGTAAGTACCCGTCAGGCCAACCCGCCGGTGGCGCCGACGACGCCGCCGTCGATCGGGAAGACGACACCGGTGATCCATCGCGCGGCATCGGATGCGAGATAGGCGATTGCCTGGGCGACGTCCTCCGGCTCTCCCAGCCGGTTGAGCGGGTGGGTTCCAGCTGCAGTCTCCTCGTCATACTTCCAGAGCATCTCGGACAGCCGGGTCTTCACCACGGCAGGGGCCACGGCGTTGACGCGCACGGTGGGGGCGAGCTCGAAGGCCAGTTGGTGGGTCATGAAGACCAGCGCAGCCTTGGAGATGTTGTAGGCCCCGATGAGCGGGCTGGGACGCAGGCCTCCGACGGAGGCAACGTTGACGATCACGCCACCGTGGTCCTTCATCCAGTGGTGCCAGGTCTGGCGAGCCCAGACCAGCGGCGCACGCTGGTTGACCGCCCAGGTCTTGTCGAGAGCCCCCAGATCCACGTCCATGAGGGCACCGGCCGAAGGGTTTGTGCCTGCGTTGTTGATCAGGATGTCACAGGCTCCGAAGTGGGCGACCGCTTCGGCGACCGCCCTCTCCGCATCCTCATCCACGTCGGCGCGGGCGGCGATGGCGTGAACACGCTCGGCCTCCGCTCCCCCCGCCACCAGCTCCCGGACCGCCTCCTGGAGGTTCTCCGGGCGGCGGGAGGTGATAACCACACCCTCGACTCCCGATCGGAGCATCTCTGCGGCCTTCTCGAGGCCGATGCCCCGCGATCCACCGGTCACCAACG